>SFEK01000002.1 GCA_004557285.1 Bacteroidales bacterium
GTCGGAAGCTATGAGATATATGATGTCAACGGACAGCGTGTCAGCCCTTCAGTCACAACGCCGGGTATCTATATCGTGAAGATGGCTACTGACAAAGGCATGCGTGCCGTGAAAATCATGAAACGATGAGATGATATACCTATCTGACGCCAGCTGACGCTGGCTGTCCAACCTGCATAGTCACAAGGCGGTCCCGATGGTGGGGCCGCCTTGTATGCGAGTATCGTATTTACCGTTTTATACATCCCCCCTGCTCTACGGTCAACGTTGCAAGTCATTGGGCAATGCAACACGCTGACGGAGAAGCCGCATGCCTTCGCTTCGTGGTCGTCAGTGGCAAGCGTGGCATGGCTTACAGCGAGTTGTACCTGTTGACCAGTTTGCGGCGGAAGAAACGGCCCACCTTGATGCTTTCAATCTTCTCAAAGGGGGGATAGAAATGGCACACGTTGTCGCGCACCTCCAGCAGATAGTTGATGTTGATGATGTGTTTCTGGCTCACCTGCACAAAACTGTCGTTGAGAGCAAGCAGGGTTTCTTTGTTGACGTTGCGCTTTAGACGCAGTGGTTTTTCGCATCCGGCTGCCACTACTGTCCACACGCGTAGCTCGTGTTCATAGGCAAAGGCACAGATGTCGCGGATGTCTATCAAGCGGAAATCCATGGTGTTGGTGTAGAAGAGCAGTTTGCCGTCTTTGCTGTTGATGGCGTCGTTTTGGGCTTGAGGGTTTGCCCTGTTGTTACATTCCACATAAAATCGCTCGATGATGGTCTGCAGTTCATCATCGTTGATGGGCTTGGTGAGGAAGTCGAAAGCCTTGTTGCGGAATGCCGGCAACATATATTCGTTATAGGCCGTGTAGATGACAACTTTGCACCAGTGGCTAGACTGCTGCTGCATGTTGCCCAGAAAGTCGATGCCCGTCATGTCGGGCAGTTCGATGTCGAGAAACAGCAGGTCGGGCTTATGGGTCTTGATGGCCTCAATGCCATCTTTGCCATTGGATGCCGTGGCCACCACTGTGATGTCTTCAAAATGCTCAAGTTTGCTCCGCAGAGCGTCAATCGCTGTTGGGGTGTCGTCGATGATGATAACGTTCATGGTATGATAGTGATTTAGTGATCAGGTTGTTGTTCAATGGGTATGGTGATAGACACTTGACACCCCGTGATGTTGCCATCGGTGGCCGTGATGTTGCGCACGTTCATGGAGATTTTGCGCTTTCTCGACCGGTTGAGGAAATGGATGGTGCTTTGTATCACCTTCATGCCTGTTTGGGTGGAGTGGGGTGAGGTTTTTCTGATGTCAAATCCTATACCGTTGTCGGTCACTGCAACGCAATAGGTGCGACTGTCGTGGTCGATGCTGACGCCCACATGCAGGCTCTTTGCACCCTGTCGGGATTTCAGTCCGTGCTTGATGGCATTTTCCACCAATATCTGTATGAACATCGAGGGTATCATCAGCTGTTCCATCCATTGGTCATCGGGGGTGTCGACCTGGTAATCCAGCGGCTCGTCCATCTGTTGTGTAATCACGCTGATGTAGCAGTTGACAAAGTCGAGCTCTTCTTTCAGCGTTACCCAGTATTTGCCCGACATCTTCAGGTTAGTGCGTATCAGATTGGCCATGTTGACCAGCGTCTTGGCACTCTTCTCGTCGGTCTGCACAATGCTGTTGTTGAGCATGTTGAAGATGAAGTGTGGCGATATTCTGTTCCTGATGTTCCGCAGGCGAATCTCCATCAGTTGCATGTCGGTCTGCAGGCGGCGCTTGTGCATCAGGGTGACGGCAAAGAGACAGAGCAGGATGAGAATCACGACCACGAGCACCGCGATAAACTGCCCCAGTTGAGCCTTGCGCAGGTGGGCATCTTTCTCCTGCATGGCTATCTGATGGTGCAGGATGAGTGTGTCCTGGGTGTGCCGCATGATGATGTCGGCTGTTCTCATACGTTCGGCGTTGTGCTTCAGCGAATCGTTGTAGGCATTGCTTCGGCACAGGTTTTCGTAGGCCTTGAGGTAGTTGCCCGTCTTGACATAATAACGGCGCAGGTAGGTGCTGCGGATGTTCTGCAGGGTGAAGTCGATGTCGTGGTTCTCTGTTTCGGATTGCAGGATGCGGCGCACCTCTTTCACGTTGTTTTCTTTGAGTTTTAACCCGATTAATATGGTGTTGGCATAAAACACTGCAGTGTTGTCTTTGATACGTTTGAAATATTTTTCAGCATCGGCCAGATAGCGGTAGGCTTCTTCCGTCTGGTCAAGGTTGAGATACACATCGGCCATGTTGAGGTGGCAGGCGTGCATGGCGTAGCTGTTTCCATGGGCATTGCGCATGAGCTGTTGTTCCAAGCGCTTGAACATCTGCAGGGCCTGCTTGTAATCTCCTTTATAATAATAGTAGTTGCCGTAGTTGTTCAGGAAATAATATTGCATATCTGTTGACATCAGGCGAATGGATTTGTCGGCCGTCTCATAGCACTTTTGTGCGGATTCAAAGTCGCCAAGGTTCACATAGATACGCCCCAGTCCCATGTAGAGCGACACGTTGACCTTCCGGGGCAGTTTGAGCGAGTCGGCAAGGAACAGCGCCCGGCGATACCACCATGCGGCATGGGGCATGTCGTTGACAGAGATATAGGCATCGCCCATGTTGGCGCACAGGTCGGGCAAGGCCTGTTGCCGGTCGCTATGACTCAGATGGACATATGCCTCGCTGTATAGTCGCAGTTCCTGTTGTGGATTGACATGAAATTTGTGCAGATAGGCGGCCTGGGTGTTTTTCATATAGGCCAGCATGCCGTTGATTCTGGGCGATGGCTTTTGTCTGCTGATGAATTTCACCGTGTTCTTCCATCTGGGCTGGCAGGTATCCACATGCTCGTGGTCAACACAATGCCGCATCCACCGCAGCTGGATGGCGTACCAGGTGATGCTGTCTTTGGCACTGTGCAATGCCTTTTCAATCAGCTTTTCCATGAAGGGCGAATTGTGGGCCAATGAGTCGTCGAGTGTATGGAGCATCTGGATTGTTGCCTCGTCTGCCGCATCAGATTCCTTGTTGTCTTGGCACGACAGGCAGAGCCCCAGACAGCAGATGAGTGCTGTCAGCCATGAGCGTATATTTGTTGTCTTTTTATTCACGTTCAATATTTTCATCTAATGATGTTCAAAGTTAAGGATTATTTACGACATAGAAGAAAAATTCTCATTAAAAAGCGTTTTTTAAGGTATATTTCATGAGCGAAACACTGAAAACGTGTATAATGAGTTTACACTTCAGGATGTTTTTATCTGCATCGATACCATTGCTCCCGTGGTCTTTAGGTCATTTTCGGGCTTTGGATGACAGTGAATTTTGTAAATATTTGTGCAAACCTTTGCCTTGTGGGATATGCTTGTTTTTATGTAATATTTTTTGCGAATTTTTAAAAAATGAATAGTTTTGCACCATTAATAATTATGGAAACGAAATAATGTCAAGTATTATTTTTTAACTATCATCTTATGGAAAATTATTTGAACAGACTGTTGGGGAAGCCCACCAAGACTGTGGTGGCTCTTGCCCTGTTGGGCATTCCCTACGTTGCTTCTGCCTCCGGTGAGTTGTCGGCTCTCCAGACGGGTAAAAACGAAGCAAACATTTCACAGCGACAGGTAAACAATTACCAACCTCGTTCGCTTCGGCAAGTTCACCAAGCGCAACAACTGGGATTGGAAGAACGGTGAGCGTCTTGGTGCTGATGTTGACGACCACTTCAATGTGTTCCCGATTCCAGAAACCTAAAGGACCAACAATCCTAACTTAAAACAGAATGATGGCTATAAACAGTAAGAAACTGTGCGTCATATTGACAGCTGCTCTGGCTTGCATGGATGGCATGGCGCAGACCTCTCCCGAGGAACTGCGTGCCAATCCCTGCAAGGCAGGGGGCGTGTATCTCGCCTATCCCGTGCCCACAGAGGCACTTACCCCTGCGCCTAAAGGCTATAAACCTGTGTATATCAGCCATTATGGCCGACACGGCTCACGTTATCTCATCGGCGACAGGGATTATGGCTGGGTAGTGGATTTGTTCAACGATGCACGCCAGCACAATGCCCTTACCGAGAAAGGCAAGGATGTGTGCGATAGGCTGAACAAACTGTGGCCCGAGGTAGAACATCGTGGCGGCGACCTGAGTATTATCGGTGTGCAACAGCAGCAGGGCATTGCAGAGCGTATGTACCGCAATTACCCCAATGTCTTCAAGGCTGGACAAAAGGTTTCTGCCCGCAGCACCATGTCTCTGCGCTGCGCCATGAGTATGGCAGCATTCGGCGACAGGCTGAAAACGCTTGCCCCGCAACTGGACTTCCTCTATGAAGCCAGTGATCGCTATATGGCCTACCTCAACTATCATGCCGATTCGTCGAATGTGTTCACACACGACAAGACCGGTCCTTGGGTGGAGGAATACCGAAAGTTTGAAGAGGAGAAAATCCAGCCCGACCGCATGATGAAGGCCCTCTTTTCTGACCGCCAGTATGTGCGCAAGAAGGTAAATCCCACCAATCTGATGTGGGGCTTCTATTGGATTGCCGTAGATATGCAAGACATTCCCACCGACTTGAGCTTCTTCGATGTGTTCGAGGGTGACGAACTGTTCAATGTGTGGCAGTGCAACAACTACCGCTTTTATGTGTGCAATGCCAACCACGCAGCGAGCAAGGGCATTGTGGTGGATAATGCCACCCATCTGCTCAGAAACATCATCGAGAGCGCCGATGAGGCCCTGTCAAAGGGAGATGTGGCAGCCACCCTGCGTTTTGGTCATGATGGCAATGTGATACCTCTGCTCGCCATTCTCGGCATAGAGAATTTCAATGTTGCGGTGGAAGCTCCCGAAGAAGTCTATAAGGCGTGGTGCGACTTCCAGGCTGCTCCCATGGCTGCCAATGTGCAGATGGTGTTCTACAAGAACAAGAGCAATGATGTGTTGGTCAAGTTCATGCACAACGAGCGTGAAGTGCACATCGCCATGGATTCTGACATCTGGCCTTATTATCGTTGGAACGATGTTCGTGAATATCTTTCCAAAAGGTTGAAATAAAAACAGGAGGAGCAGGCCACTACCTGCTCCTCCATTTTCGTTATGGTAGGTTCTATTTGTTCCCTCCTTCAAAATGCCGTCAAGCGAATGGTTAGAACCCATCTTATTTTCTCTTTACTTGATCGACAATGTCGAATTTTGTTTCCTCAGGGGTGAGATAATCGTATGCGCTCCTCATGTCTGCCATCGTGATGGGCACCAGACGGTCAATGTCTCTTGGTTTGTCTTTCAGACAATGGGAAAAGAGCCAGTCGTAGGTCTGTTTCAGATACAGAATGCGGGCCAGGTCGCCATGCGAAGCACCTGGCAGCCAGTCGTAGCGCAGCAGTTTGTCGTTGCCGGCATCATGCATGGCCTTGACCACTTGCTTGGATTGTGAGATAGACACAGCACGGTCGGCGGTACCATGCAGTATCCACAAAGGCACCTGTCCCAGTTTGGTATAGTCTTTCAGCGTGCTGCCTCCGCACAATGCCATGGCAGCCGCTATGCGATCGGGGTAAGTGCCTGCCAAGTCGAGCACGCCATAGCCGCCGAGACTCATGCCGATGGCATATACACGAGTGGTGTCTATGTCGT
Source organism: Bacteroidales bacterium (assembly GCA_004557285.1). Classification (GTDB taxonomy): domain Bacteria; phylum Bacteroidota; class Bacteroidia; order Bacteroidales; family Bacteroidaceae; genus Prevotella. The sequence continues at coordinate 5,676 of SFEK01000002.1, forward strand.
AGTTGTCTTCCACCCAGTCGAGAATCTTGGCGATTTTCCTGGGGCTCCACGAACCGCCCGGATTTTGCGGTGCCACCACCATACATGGATAATATCTCCCTTTCTCTATGGCGTGGAGCAATCCGTATCGGCGCACCCGCTGCAGGTTGTTGCCACAAAGGCTGGCACCATGCAGAAAGATGATGACAGGCACTTTCTGGTGTTCGTGGGTGTATTCGCGTGGTGCATAGAGCCAGAAGTTGTAGCTTTCGGGCACCGTGTTGCGCATGGCAGCCAACTGTCCGTTTTGGGCGTGGGCGCAGAGGGGCAGCAGCCACAGCAGCAGTGCAACTAAAAGTTGATGTTGCATAAGGCCTGTCGGGTTTGTTCAAAATCATTGACCAGTTCGTCCATGACCGTGGCCACGGGTCTGATGCTTTTGATGGCAGAGGCAATCTGTCCGATTTCCAGTTCGCCCTGTTCCAAATCACCTTCAAAGATACCTCGTTTAGAGGCTGCCCTGCCCAGCATCTGGCGCAGCTCTTCGCCTGTTGCCCCTTGGTATTCGGCGGCAATCAGTTGGTGGTAAAGGGCGTTCTTGACCAATCGGGTGGGCGACAGTGCTTTCAGACACAGCATGGTGTCGCCTTCGGCCATCTGTGTGCAGCGTTGCTTGAAGGCCGGCGATGCTGAGCTTTCTTCGGTAAGGGCAAACAATGTGCCTGCCTGTATGCCTTCGGCGCCCAACGCCATGGCGGCCAGCATGGCACGGCCAGAAGCGATGCCGCCTGCGGCAATCAGCGGTAGGGTGGTGGCCTGGCGCACCTGTGGTATCAAGGTCATGGTGGTGGTTTCCTCACGCCCGTTGTGACCTCCGGCCTCAAAGCCCTCGGCCACGATGGCATCCACGCCTGCATCTTCGCATTTGCGGGCAAACACGCTGCTCGACACCACATGAGCTACCTTGATGCCTGCCTCGTGCAGCATGGGGGTGTATTTCTTGGGGCTGCCGGCAGAGGTGAATACGACGGGCACACCATTGTCGATGAGCAGGTGCATCAGGCGGTCGATCTCGGGGTACATCAGCGGCACGTTCACGCCCCAAGGCTTGGTGGTGGCCGCCTTCATCTTGTTGATGTGTTCCTCTAATGTTTCTGGGTGCATGCTGCCTGCACCCAACAGTCCCAAACCGCCGGCATTGCTTACCGCTGATGCCAGTCTCCATCCGCTGCACCATACCATGCCGCCTTGAACGACAGGATATTTGATGCCAAATAATGAGGTTATTCTGTTCATTGTCATTGTATGTCAGTATTTTTGTAAGTTACGTTTCGGTGAATGGCCGAAAATGATTTACAAAAATACTGACATTATTTGGATTATTCAAACCTGATAAGTTGAATAAATATACTTTAACCAATTTTTTGCAAAAGACGGGCTGGTGTGTCGCCCGTCTGCTGTGATGTCATTGCTTGCCGGTGCCTATGCGGTTGATGGCATCCTTGCCGGCTCCGCTGCCCTTGTATTTGCTGCGTGCGGTGTTGAAATTGTAGCGCACGGTAAACACCAGGCGGTTGAAGTCCATGACATTGGTCTGGTTGATGCTGTAGCTGCCGTAATAGATGAACACGTTGTTGTTGCCCTTGCGGAACATGTCCTGCCACGACAGGCGCAGGGTGAGGGCCTTGTTCTTCAAGAACGATTTCTGAACGGCCGTTTCCAAGGCCCAAAAGTTGTTCACCAGTTCCACGTTGCTGTAGTTGGCCTTGCTGTGGAATTCTGAGTTCAGTTCTATCTGCCAGTCGTGCTTGAAACGGAAGGCGTTGTTGGCATTGAACACCCACATGGGTTTGCTGAACGAACGTGAGCCATTGTCGAAATCCAGGGTGAGCCATTGCTTGACCATGGCCAGTGTCCACGATGGTGTGAAGCAGCCCCATGTCTTGTTGGCAGTGGCAAACAGATTGATCTGTCGTTGAGGCTTGTCGATGTTGTTGTAGCTGATGCGTATCATGCCCTCGTCGTTCATCTGTTCGCTCCAGTTGCACATCAGGTCGTTGTATTGCGAATAGCTGGCACCCAGGGTGAACATTCCTCTCATCACTATCAGCGACAGCGTGTGCTCGGTGGCTGGTTTCAGTGTAGAGTTGCCTTGCTGTACCACATAGCGGTTGTGATAAGACATCGAGTTGTTCAGTTGCCAGAACGAGGGCCGCATGGTCTTGCTCGAATAGCTCAGCGACAGTCGTGTCTTCCCCCATGCTGTGGATATGGATGCTGAAGGAAACAGGTTGTCGTAGCTTCTGTTGAGGCTGTTGCCGCTGTTCATGAGGTCATTGTAGTCGAAGTCGGCATGTTCATACCTCACACCTATATTAAAATAGGTGGAGGCGTTCAGTGCCATGTTGTATTGCAAGAAGGCCGCATAGGTGTTGTCTTTCACCTTGGAGCGCGAGTCGGGTAGGTTGGTACCTTGACTCGTGTTGTTGTTGTCGATGCGCACAAAGGTTTCTTCTGTACCTACCATCAGCATGCCCTTCCATATCGGGTACGACAGAACGAGCTTGGCGGCCACCATGTCGTTTGTCGAGGAGGAGATGCTCTCCACGTCTCTGTCCTGCGATGTGGCGGTTTCCTGCATCATCTGGTGCTCGTTGCTGTTCATGAAATACATGTCGGTGTTGAAGTCGATGTTTAGTTTGCCCACATTGCCGTTGTAGTAGGCGTTGACAAGCACGTTGTCGGGGTTGTCGCTCCATTTCCTGCCGTCAGAGTACACCGATTCCACCAGGCCACCGTTTTCATATTTGTCCATGTCGAGTTTTTCCCTGAATTTGGAGCTGGTGGTCACGGCATAATCCACCTTGGCACCCAGCGAGTGCTTGTCGTTGATTTGCCAGTTGAACCCACCGTTCAGGTGGGTGCCAATGCCCCGCCATTTGTGGTCGAGAACACCATCATATCTGAAAGTCTCCGCCCCTGTGAGCCTGTTGGTGGTCACCTGCCCCAGATCGCTCCATTGTCGTTGTGTGTATTGCCATTCCTTGACTGAGGCAAAGAAGTCGATGCCCTTGATGCGGTAGTTCATGTTCACTTGACATTCAGGGTCGTTGGATGCTGTGCGCAGACTTTGCTCCGACTTGCCAAACACGTTGAAGCTGAAACCGTCGCCCTGTCTTCTCACAGTCTTGATTTTCACTACGGCACTGATGGTGGCATCGTATGCGGCACCGGGGTTGGTGATGACCTCCACGTTGGCTATCTCGTCGCTCATCAGCTGTTTTAGTTCGTCAAGGTCGCGTACCCTTCTGCCGTTGATGTAATAGACCGGTGTTCCGCGTCCCACCACTTCAAGGTCTTCACCCTTCCTGATGATGCCCGGCACCTTGCGCAGCACATCCTGGGCTGTTCCAGCTTTCTCTAACACAGATCCTGTGATACGTGTCACCATGGCATCGCCTCTCAGACGGGTATAAGGCAATTGTCCCTTGACCACCACCTCCTGCAGTTGGTGTATGTTCATGGTGTCGAGTGCTAAACTGTCGATTGTAGTTGGTTGTGGTGTTGTAGTCTGTGCATTAACCATGGAAAAAGATGTCATCATGGTCATGAAAATAAATAAATTCCTCATAATTGTTAAAATTTTCGGCAAAGGTAAGAAAAATAGCCGAAAGTTCAGTGTAAAAAACGGACATCATTGTTTTTTTCGGCCATATCGGGCTATCCGTGATATGCCTTGTAGCCTTTAATCAGATGGTGGCGTCTGATTTCGTTCACATGGTCGAAATATTCAGAAGGCGACATACCTGCAAATTGCTTGAACTCCTTGTACATGTGAGAGTGGTCAGTAAAACCCAGTTCAAAGGTGAGCTGGGTAAAGTCTTTTGTCGTCATGTCCTGTATCATCTTTGATGCCTGCAGACAGCGTCTGGTGCGCAACATCAGTTTGGGGCTCAACCCCACGTTGTCGAGAAATATCCTTCTTAGTTGTCGTTCGCTGAGGCAAGCCTTGTCTGCCAATTGGTTGAGAGTCGCGAACGAGTGTTTGTTGATTTCATCGCACACAAACATCAGTTGTTTCAGGTGGCTGTCGCGGTCTCTATATGCCAGTTGTCGGATGATGAAATCTTCGATGTATGCGATGGCCTTCTCATCGCTTTCGGCATCGAGCACCATCCGCTTGAGCAGTTGGAAGGCAGGAATACCGAGGTCGTCCATGCTGATGTTTTTGTCTTCAAACAAGTGGCAAGGGATGCCCGTGATCATCTTCATCGCGTAGGGGTGGAAGAACACGTAGATGATGTTACAGTCGTCATACATTCCCACCTGTACCGCCGAGTTGTATTGTCCACAGATGGATGCCACGTTGCGTGGGTCGAAGACACCGTTGATGTGAAACGGTGTGCCACGGTGGAACATCCATTTCATGTTGCCCATGGGCATGATGTTCATTTCCATGCTGTTTCCCCATGCCCGCATAATCCAGTAGTGATGGATATACGGGCGTAGGGGAAATGATGGCCATATGATTTTGCTTTGCAACATGGCGATGAATGACAATAAATTTGACTGACAGTCGGCTGCTCATCAGTCGTCCAAACCGAACAACGGGTCTTCGGGTGTAACCATGATAGGCTTCTGGTCAAACTGCTTGAGGGTTTCGGCGGGTACATATTTCTTGTCGATGACCAGACGGAACATGAACTCGTTGAACCACTCGTTGGTCATGATGAGGCAACCTTTCTGTCCCCAGTCGGGTCCCCAGCTGTTTTCCACCTTCCATTTTACGGGATTGCCCTGTGCGTCGAGGTCAACGGCCGTGAGGGTCATGGCGTGTGTGCTGCCACTGTCGAATGTGCTGATGCGCTGTGCCTTGTCCATGCCAAATGTGGTATTGAACAAAGAGGCATAGTCAAAATTGTTCAGGTCGCTGTAGCCGCGTTTGCTGTCGAGAAACTTGCCCACATCATAAGAGCTGTACATCTTCTTGCCGTCTTTCAGAGCAGCAATGGCCAGGTTGGCGATGTCTTTCATGGGCAGGTTGAGGTATTTCCAGTTGGTGCCATCGTAGGTGTGTCGGTCAAGATCCACCTCGTAGGTCTTGTAATATTCATGGCGTGGGTCGTTCATCACCATGATGAAAGAGCCGTTGAGCTTTTTGCCGTCGAGAATTTCCTTGGCAAACGATTCTGGTGTATATTCCTTGCATTGACCTACGGTGCGGCCGTCTTTGTTCTTGAATGCATATTTGAACGTGGTTGGAGGTTCGCCATATACCAACGTCTGCATGCGATAGACTTCAGCCAGCATCTTGGTCTTGGCCGACTTGATGTCGGCAGCTTTCTTGCCTTTGGCCACCATGTCGCGCAGCTGGAGACCAAATTCGCGCAGTTTCGACTTGATGAGCGATGTGGCTCTTGAGGTGTTCTCGCTGGAGAACGTTTCGGGCATCACTTCAGAGGGCACCAGACCGTATTTGTCGACGAGGTCAGACACACCGGTGAACGTACCGCCATCATTGATGGGGTTTTTGAAGAAATACTGCACGCGGATGTCGTCCATGGGCTTGTTGGCATTGTCGATGACGCCCTGCAGGAACAAGTTGGCTTTTTCCAGCTGGTCCCAGAAGAACAAGTAGTCTTGCGAGAAGGTCACGCTGAGCGAGTCGGTGCGGTTGGCGAAGTTGGAGCGCAGCACGTTGAAGCCGCTGAACATCCAGCAACGTCCGCTTTGCTTTTGGTTGGAAATGCTCTGTGCCTTGGTTTCCACGCTGAAGTGAGTGTCAATGGCACCCTGGTTGGCATAGTTGCGTGCCAGATTGTCGATGCTGTTGGCCGACAAGGCATTGAACAACGCTTTGTTGCTGGCGGCAGGAGCCTGCTGCTGTCTGATTTCGCGGAGCATGTCTTTGGAGATGCCTCCGTTCTTGGTTTGGGCTGTTGCCGGCAAGGCCAATGAAGCCATCAAGGCGGCAGCCAGAATGATTGTTTTGTTTGTTCTCATAGTGCTAATAATAGATTTTTCTGCAAAAATAATCAAAATCCTTGAGACAGCCAAGGTTTCAGGGGGAAAAACAAGAGATATGCCGATGATACCCTCATTGTTCCCGGCAGTGAGAAAAGTTGAGGTGGGTTCTGTCAATGACCACCGTCAAATGGACAGGACCCACCTGTTGCATGACAAACGATGCCGTTACACCAAGTGTGCGATGAGCGAATCTCTGTCGCCAGGCAGCAGGTCGATAACAGGAATTTCGACCATGGTGTAGCATCCAGGCTGCTGGCGCATCGATGCGCGGGCCACGTTGACCAGCACCTGCCCTGTGAGTGCAGGGTTGTTGATGCACATGTTGAATTCGATGCGCTGGTTCTGTGTCTTTCCGCTTACGCCCTTGCGCACAAGGTTCACGCCGTGGCCCATGTCGCGCACGGCATCCACGCTTGGCACTTCCATCACATAAGTCTCGTCGCTGGCAAAATAGGGGTCGCTCTTGATGGCCTTGGTCACCTGCTCAAGGTCGGCTCCCTCTTCCAGTTCTACATATACCATGCGTCGGTGAATGCCTTCGCCCTTGGGGATGGTCATCGACAGTGCATTCTTCACCCCTTCTTTGGAGCGTACACACACCGAGTGCCCCATGCTCATGCCAGGACCGAAGTTGGTGTAGCTCAAGCCTTTGGGGGCAAGGCTCTCCATGAGTGTGCGAACCACGCTGTCGGAACCCGGGTCCCATCCTGCTGCAATCACTGCCACAGTGCCGTTGGCCTTGCACACTTCCATCAGGTGGGCGCGGTATGCCAATATGCTGGTGTGAATGTCAAAACTGTCAACGGTATTGATGCCCAATGCTGCAATCTTGGTGGCATATTCTTCGCAACTGCGTGTGGGAGTGGCAAGGATGGCCACATCCACGTCTTTCAGCTGGGCGATATCTTTCACTACATCATATTCTGCCAATTCTGCCGGCTTGTTGTCTGCACCCTGGCGTCTTACGATGCCTGCAATTTCAAAATCCTCGGCAGCTTGCAGCGCCTCAATGGTAAATTTTCCGATATTGCCGTAGCCCACTACGGCGGCTCTGATTTTCTTCATCTTTTATTGATATTTATTGCTGTAAAAATATTTTTTCGGTTTGCAAAGATAAAGCATTCGTCGCAAATAATCTCTAAGCTTGCCCGCTTTTTTTCAAGACAAAGGTCATAAAGGTTGCAAAAATGTATGATTAACCGCAACCCTGGTAAGGATTTGTAGTTAATAATGCATGAAAAAGATGTGATTTGTAAGTTGAGGGGAGCATTGTAGGATGTTGTATGTTGAAGTGGTTTTTGTGTGCTCCTTGTGTTCATGTGCCAGGACAGTGACCCCGATATCAATGAATACGGAGAGTCACCCAAATATCAGGATGCCATGGATGGAAAACAACAATTGGTATAAGACCTGCCAGAAAAAGAACGGAAAGATACTGTATATAGACCAAATGCCGGCGAAATGAAGATGTAGAGCAGGCAAAATGAGAGGATGGTGGGGTGTTGAGGCAATAAAATGCGGGGTTGTGCGTTTTATAAAAGGTGAATTGTCTGAAGTTTTCACCGTGAACATTCAAAATACTACTGAAATATGATAGAATATATAAAAGGTGAACTGGCAGAGTGCAGTCCTGCATACGCTGTGGTGGATGCTGTGGGCGTGGGCTACGGCCTGAACATCACTTTGAACACCTACACCGCCATACAGGGCAAGGACAAGGCAAAGCTCTATGTGTATGAAAGCATTCGGGAAGATGCCTATCAGCTGTTCGGCTTTGCCACCAAACAAGAGCGGGAGATGTTTCTGCTGCTCATCAGCGTGTCGGGCGTGGGAGCCAACACCGCACGGATGATACTCTCGGAGATGACAGCAGCCGAACTTTGTCAGGTCATTTCATCGGGCAACGAAAAACTGCTCAAGACCGTCAAGGGTATAGGACTGCGCACCGCACAGCGCATCATTGTCGATTTGAAGGATAAGATTGCCGCCATGGGTATGGCCGACACCATGCCGATGAACATGCCTGTTGCACCTGCAGAACTGGTGAACAAAGAGGTGAAGGATGAGGCGATAAGCGCATTGACCATGCTGGGATTTGCCCCTGCACCCTCTGCCAAGGTAGTGGTGGCACTGTTGAAAGAAGAACCCACGCTGCCCGTGGAACAGGTGGTGAAACTGGCCTTGAAACGCATCAAGTAACCGTGAAGATGAACAAAAGCATATATGGCATAATATTGGTGTTGTTTGCTGCGAGTGTGGCAAGCTACGCTTTTGATGTGCCTTTTCTACAGGATGACAAAACCAGAAGGAATATTCCCAAACGCAGCGACTTGAATATCCCTAACCTGAGAAATGCCGATGCACAGAAAAAACAGGGCGACAAGAAGAACAGCGATGACAAGCAGAACGACAACGGAAGAAAAAAGACAGAGATGTTGTCGGTAATCCTTGATCAGGACTCCATTCCTGATTCGCTGCTCCATCCACGCTGGAAGATACAGCGCACGGTGCCCGTCACACAAGACGACCTCGACCGCAATGCCGCCGACCTCAACCTGCCTGACAACATCAAACAGGAGGTGATATATAACGACTCGCTCAACCGCTATTATATAGGCTCCAAGATGGGCGAAGGCTATCTGTCCACACCCATCGTGATGACTCCAGACGAGTATCGTAGATGGAGCGAGAAAAAGGAACTCGACCGCTTCTTCCGCAGCAAGAACAGTGAAATTGCCGAGGAAGCGGGCAAAGACAAATTCTCGTTTACTGACATGCACTTCGACCTGGGTCCAGCCGAAAAGATTTTCGGTCCTGGAGGTGTGAGGGTCAAGACACAAGGTACTGCAGAATTGAAGTTCGGAGCCACATTGAAGAACATCGACAACCCTTCTCTGCCCATCAGAAACCGCAAGACCACCACGATGGATTTTGACGAAAAGGTGAACCTCAGTCTTAACGGAAAGGTGGGCGACAAGGTGAACATGAACCTCAACTACAACACAGACGCTACCTTTGACTTTGACTCGCAGAACCTTAAGTTGAAATACGAGGGAAAGGAAGACGAAATCATCAAACTGGTGGAAGGCGGCAATGTGTCGTTTCCCAGCAACTCTTCTTTGGTGAAAGGTGCCAGTTCGCTCTTCGGCATACGCACCGACATGCAGTTTGGCAAACTGTTTCTGCAGACCGTGGTATCGCAGAAAAAGTCGTCGTCAAAGAGCGTGTCTTCCAAGGGCGGCGTGCAGCTCACCCCCTTTGAAATCGATGTGGCCAACTATGAGGAAAACCGCCACTTCTTCCTGTCGCAGTATTTTCGCGACAAATATGACAATGCCATGAAAACCCTGCCCAACATGACCACCGGCGTGACCATCAACCGTGTGGAAATCTGGGTGACCAACAAGACAGGAACAACCACTAATACACGTAATCTTGTGGCACTCACCGACCTTGGTGAGAACATCAGTGTGTCGAACCCTATATGGGGCGTGGCAGGAAAACCCGTGCCCGACAACAATGCCAACGACGAGTATTCGTCGATGGTGGGCATGTATGCCGCTGCGCGAAACATCGACCAGACGAGCAGCGTGCTCGATGGTATCAGTGGATTTGTAGGCGGAGCCGACTATGAGAAACTGGAAAAGGCACGACTGCTCAACAGCTCTGAATATACGGTGAACAAGGCTTTGGGCTATGTGTCGCTGAAGAGCACATTGCAGACCGACCAGGTGCTGGCTGTGGCCTTTGAATACACCTATGCAGGACAGACTTTCCAGGTGGGTGAGTTCGCCTCCGATGTGCAGGATGTCAACCAGGCATTGTTCGTGAAGTCGCTGAAAAACACCAGCAACAATCCCCGGCAAGGCAACTGGAACCTGATGATGAAGAACGTGTATTATTTGGCGTCATCGGTAGAGAAGGAAAAATTCCGTCTTGATGTGAAACTGCAGAGCGACACGGCGGGTGTGTATATCTCGTATATCCCTGAAGCCAAGGTGAAAGACCAGACGCTCATCAAACTCTTGGGCGCCGACCGTCTCGACAACAACAACAAGGTGCACAGCAATGGCTATTTCGACTATGTAGAGGGATATACCGTGAGCAACGGTCGTGTGTTCTTCCCCGAGGCAGAACCTTTCGGCAGCTATCTGAAAAAGACGCTTTTGGCCAATGGCATACCTGAAGACGTGGCCAAGAAATACTGTTTCCATGAACTGTATGACTCCACCAAGACCATAGCCAAGCAGATAGCCGAAAAAAACAAATATACCTTGGTGGGACAATTCAAGGGAACCTCTGCCAATGTCATCTCGTTGGGTGCTTATAATGTGCCGCAGGGTTCTGTGGTTGTGACGGCAGGTGGCGTGACCCTTACCGAAGGCTCAGACTACAGCGTGGACTACAATGCCGGCGAGGTGACCATCCTTAACCAAAGCATCATCAATGCAGGAACGGCGGTTAACGTGTCGCTGGAGAGCAACACCGACTATGCCCAGCAGCGCAAGACCCTGCTCGGCATGAACTGGCAGTATGACTTCTCCAAGAACTTCCAGATGAGCGGTACGCTGCAACACCTCTCCGAACAGGCACTCACCACCAAGGTGACCATGGGGTCAGAACCGCTCAACAACACCTTGTGGGGACTGAACATCAACTGGAAAAAGGAAAGTCAGTGGCTCACCAATATGCTCGACAAGATTCCTTTCCTGCACTGCACCCAACCGTCGCAGATTTCATTTACCGGCGAATTTGCACAGCTCATTGCCGGACAGGCCAGCGGTGTGCAGGACAATGCCTCTTATATCGACGACTTTGAGAACACCAAGAATACCATCGATGTGTCGGCACCCACTTCTTGGGTGCTCTCAAGTGTGCCCTCGCTGTTTCCCGAACAGAGTGACAAGACAACGCTGAGCAGTGGCTACAACCGTGCGCTCATGGCGTGGTACACCATCGACCCGCTGTTCACACGCCGCAGTTCGTCGCTTACTCCAGCACACATCAAGGGCGACCTCAACCAACTGAGCAACTACTATGTGCGTGAGGTGTATTCCAAGGAACTCTTCCCCAACCGCGACAACAACAACTATAGCAGTGCCACGGCCACACTGCCTATCCTCAACCTGGCCTATTATCCCGCTGAGCGTGGTCCCTACAACTTCAATCCCAACCTCAATGCAGATGGTACGCTGCCCGACCCCCAGCGTCACTGGGGTGGCATGATGAGGAAACTGGACACCAGCGACTTTGAAACGGCCAACATCGAGTATATCGAGTTCTGGTTGCTCGACCCTTTCATCTATTCGCGAGAGCAGGATGACGCCAACCTCTATGGTGGCGACTTTTACATCAACCTCGGCGAGGTGAGTGAGGATATCCTCCGCGATGGCAAAAAGTTTTATGAGAGCGGTATGCCCGTTGACGGCTCAAGCAATTTCACCACCACACAGTGGGGCAAGATTCCGACACAGTCAACCGTGACTTATGCCTTTGCCACTACCGCGGGGTCGAGGCAAAAACAGGATGTGGGCTATAATGGACTGACCGATGAGGAAGAGCGGGAATTTGGTCCTTATCAGGAATTTCTTTCTGCCATACAGGGTAAGGTCTCTGCAGAAGTGCTCGACTCCATCATGAACGACCCAGCCAACGATGACTACCACTATTTCAGAGGCTCCGATCTCGACCGCATAGAGGCTTCAATCCTGCATCGCTACAAGCGCATCAACAACCCACAGGGCAACTCTCCCGACAACGACAACCGCAATGAGAGCTACGACACCTCCTATAAGACCATGCCCGACGTGGAAGACATCAACCAGGATTATACGCTCAACGAATACGAAAAGTATTACCAGTACCGCATCAGCATACGTCCCGAAGACCTTGAGGTGGGTAAAAACTATATCGTTGACAAACGTGAGACAGCTCCCACGCTGCGCAACGGCTCTCCCGGACATGCCACATGGTACCAGTTCCGCATTCCGCTGAAAGAATACACCGACCGTGTGGGCTCCATCAGTGATTTCACGTCAGTGCGCTTCATGCGTATGTTCCTCACCAACTTCCAGAAACCCATTGTGCTGCGTTTCGCCACCCTCGACCTTGTGCGTGGCGAGTGGCGTGTGTATGAACAGTCGCTGAGCAACGGTTCGAACGAGAGTGGAACTATGTCGGTGAGTGCCGTGAACATTGAGGAAAACAACGACAAGGTGCCTGTGAATTATATCCTGCCTCCGGGCATCCGCCGTGGACAAGACCCCACACAGCCACAGCTCACTGAGGAAAACGAGCAGGCCCTTTCGTTCGTCGTCAACAATTTCAGTAGCGGTGAGTCAAAGGCGGTCTATAAGAACAGTACGATCGACGTGCGCCAATACAGGCGTATGCAGATGTTCGTGCATGCCAATGCCTTTGAGCAGAACACCACCAACCTGACCGACAACCAGCTGGCTGTGTTTATCCGATTGGGCAGCGACTACAAGAACAACTACTATGAATACGAGATACCACTGAAGCTCACGGCTCCAGGCAAATACAACCGATATTCGTCGGCCGACTGTCGTTTGGTATGGCCCGAGGAAAACATGCTTGATGTGCCGCTTAGCGTGTTCACCGCCATCAAGAAATCACGCAACCAGGCCAAGGCTCAGGGACTGGCCTCATATAATATGGTATATACTGCCTATGATGAAGACCATCCCAACAACAAAATAAGCATTATGGGTAACCCTACACTGGGCGAAATCAAGACCATGGTGATTGGTGTGCGCAACGTTTCGGGCGAAATCAAGTCGGGCGAGGTGTGGGTCAACGAACTGCGCCTGAAGGAATACGACAACAAGGGTGGATGGGCTGCCCAAGGTACCCTCAACGTGCAACTCTCTGATGTTGGTTCGGTCAATGCCATGGGCAAGTACATGTCCAATGGTTTTGGAGGCATAGAGGACGGCGTGGCGCAGCGTGCGCAAGACGATTATAAGACATACAGTGTGACGGCCAACTTCGAGTTGGGCAAGTTCTTCCCCGACAAGGCCAAGGTCACTGCACCCTTGTACTATTCTGTGACCAAGGAAGAGACACGACCCAAGTATAATCCGTTGGATACCGACATGCTGCTCGACGATGCCCTCGAATCAATGGGCAGCAAGCAGGAGCGCGACTCGGTGGAGAGTATTGCCGTGACCAAGACCACCAATACCAACTTCTCGCTCTCCAATGTGCGTTTCGGCATCAAGACCAAGCGTCATCCCATGCCTTACGACCCTGCCAACTTCTCGTTCAGCTATAGTCACAGTCACCGTCATACCAGCGGCGAAACCACCGTGTTTGAAAACGAGGACAATTGGCGAGGTGCGCTGAACTATTCCTATACGCCTGTGTATAAGGCATTCGAACCGTTCAAGAAAATCAAGAGCAAGAGCAAATGGTATGACATACTGAAACGTTTTGGTTTCAACTGGTTGCCCCAGAATGTCACTTTCAATACCGAAATGCTCAGAAACTACTATGAACTGCAGGAGCGTGACATGGAGAGTACCGAGGGTTCCAACATTCCGCTGACTTTCAGTGAGCAGTTCTTGTGGAACAGGGAGTTCTCCCTGCGCTGGGATTTGACCAAAAACCTGCACATGAGCTTCAACAGTGCCACACATGCCGAAATCGAGGAGCCTTATCTGCCTTTGAACAAAGACCTCTATCCCGATGAATACCAGGCGTGGAAAGACTCAGTGAAACACAGCATCAATGGTTGGGGACAACCATTGGACTACAACCAGTCGTTCCAGGCATCCTACAAGTTGCCGCTCAACCTGCTGCCCATCTTCGATTGGGTGAACAGTGATGCCAGCTACAACTCTACCTATAATTGGACACGAGGCACCAATCTGGAAGACGGCACCTCGCTGGGTAATGTGGTTTCGATGAACCGTACGGCCAACATCAATGGCTCTTTCAATCTGGAGAAACTCTACAACCATGTGCCTTTCCTGAAAAAGACCAACGACCGTTTCAGCAAATCATCGCGTACCACCAACCGCAACCAGGCGGCCAGGAAAAACCTGAACGACAAGAACAAGACGGCAAGGGGTGGCAGACGGCCAGGCCCACAGGGAGAAAAGGAGGAGGATAAAGCCCAAGAAGAAAAGGCTTTGCCCAAGAACAAGAAAGGATTTGAAAAGGAAATAGAAATCAAGCCCGATACAACCATCACTGTGACCCATGGCAAGAAGAGCAAGCGTCTGATCGTCACCGCCAAGACCAAGGACGGCAAACCGTATCAGCTGAAATACAAGGTGGTGGACGACAACAAGATAAAAATCACCAACAAGGTGGATTCTGCCATGAAGGTGAAGGTTACTGTGGCCGCCAAGGAGCCTCTTGAAGACAAGAAGTGGTACAAGACGGCCCAGTGTGTGGCGCGCGGACTGATGATGGTGCGCAATGTGAGCTTCACTTATCGCAACCAGTACAGCATGTCGCTGCCGGGATTCCTTCCCAATGTAGGCGACATGTTCGGACAGCGCACGGGTGACATCATGTCTCCGGGACTCGACTTTGCCTTTGGCTTTGTTGACGACAATTACATCAACAAGTGTCTGGACAACAACTGGTTGCTCCTTGCCGACAGTGTGGCTACACCGGCCAATACCAGCCAAACGGAGGATTTGCAGCTGAAGATGACCCTTGAGCCCATCAAGAACCTCAAGATCGACCTTAATGCCAGCCGCACTGAGACCAAGGCCCGCAGCATACAGTATATGTACAGCGGAATGCCCACCACGCAAAGCGGAACATTGACCATGACCACCATCAGTCTGGGCAGTGCCTTTGAGGGTATGGGCAATGCCAACAACGGCTATCATTCTGCTACGTTTGAGAAGTTCTGCCGCTCGTTGGATTTGTTCAAGACACGCGTCGAGGCTCAATATGCCCAAGCCCAGTATCCTGCAGGAAGTGCGTTGGCAGGGCAGACTTTCAATCCTGAAAACGGAACGGTGAGCAAATACAGTGCCGATGTCATGGTGCCTGCTTTCCTTTCTGCATATACCAGCATGGGCGGTCAGTCGTTGAGTATATTCCCGGCTCTGTCGAAGTTGTTGCCCAACTGGACGGTGCGTTACAGCGGACTTGGTCAGTTGCCGTGGTTCCGTGATGTGTTCAAGAGTGTCAATCTGAACCATGCCTACAAGAGTACCTATGCTGTGGGCTCATACAGCTCCTACAGCACTTATATGGAATATATGGGTGACCTTGGTTTCGTGAACGATGCAACCACCGGTATGCCGGTGCCCAGCAGCCGCTATAATGTAAGTACGGTGAGCATCAACGAGTCGTTCTCACCCCTGTTGGGAATCGATGTCACTCTGAAGAACAACCTCACATGTAAACTGGAATACAAGAGCACTCGTGCCCTGGTGTTGAGCATGACGAGCATCCAGATCAACGAGTCCACCAGCAAGGATTGGGTAGTGGGCCTGGGCTACAAAATCAATAATTTCAAGATGTTCGGAGGCAGTCGCAGCCGCAAGGTGAAGGGTAGCAAGAAAGGCGATGCCGAGGAGAAAGAAAATGCGCAGAACAAGAACAGCAAGAAGGGTGGTTTCAACACCGACCTCAATCTGCGTCTCGACCTCTCTTACCGCAAGCAGGCTGCCATCTGTCGCGACATCGCCACCATGAGCAGTTCGGCAAGCAGTGGCAACACCGCTTTCAAACTCTCGTTCTCTGCCGACTATTCGTTGTCTCGCCTGCTCACCATGAGTTTCTATTATGACAGGCAGACCAACACGCCCTTGCTGTCGAGCAGCAGCTATCCCACCACCACGCAGGACTTTGGTCTCAGCATGAAATTCTCGTTGACCAGATAAAAATCATGTGGGGAGTATCAAGTGATCTGACTTTGATACTCCCCACATGCGTTATGATGGTATCGCTTTTTTTGAGGGTTATACTCTTTACACTGGAGAATGGTTTCTGTTATTCTTCGATGATTTCTCTCAATGGAATCATCACGAAGTCGCGCTGGTGCATCAATGGATGTGGTATTGTCAGGTCTTTCTCGTTGATTTCCATGTCATCGTAGAGCAGAATGTCGATGTCGATGATGCGGTCGTGATATTCACCGTTCATCGACTTCTGTTTCCTGCCCATATCCCTTTCAATTTGCTGTGTGGCTTCAAGCACCTCATGGGGACTTAATGTGGTGTCGATGCTCACGGCGGCATTGACAAAACTGTGGGGCGATGTGAACCCCCATGGTTCTGTTTTCAACAACGACGACAGCCGCCGCACCTTGCCCACACGTTGTTCAAGATGCTTGACGGCTGTCGTGATATGTTGTTCCTTGTTGCCCAGGTTTGAGCCTAAACCGAGATAAACTATAGACATCAGTCGTTGAGTATCAGTAAGGCATCACCATAGCAACCAAACTTGTATCCGTTTTTCACGGCCAGATGATAGGCTTCCATCACCAGTTCATAACCACCGAATGATGCTGTTGACATCAGCAGGGTGGACATGGGATGGTAGAAGTTGGCAATCATACAGTCTGCTACGCCAAATTCGTAGGGCGGGAAGATGAACTTGTTGGTCCATCCCTCATATTCTTTCAGCATCTTGTCAGTGCCAACAGCTGTTTCAGTGGCTTTGATGACACTGGTGCCCACTGCACACACTTGGCGGCCTGCCTGCTTGGCTTTGTTGACAATCTTGCAAGCCTCTTCGCTGATGAACATCTGTTCGGAGTCCATCTTGTGCTTGGTGAGGTCTTCCACCTCTATGCTGTGGAAATTGCCCAATGCACAGTGCAGGGTGATAAAAGCAAAGTCGATGCCCTTGATTTCCATGCGCTTCATCAGTTCGCGGCTGAAGTGCATACCCGATGCGGGGGCTGTCACTGCACCCTCGTTCTTTGCATAGATACATTGGAAATTGTCTATATCTTCAGGAGTAGCTGCTCTTTTGTCCACGATATAGTGGGGCAGGGGTGCCTCACCCAGTGCATAGAGGTCGCGCTTGAACTCATCATGGGGGCAGTCGTAGAGGAATCGCAGTGTGCGGCCTCGGCTGGTGGTGTTGTCGATGACCTCTGCCACCATGTTTCCGCTTTCGTCGAAAAACAGTTTGTTGCCTATCCTTATCTTTCTGGCAGGCTCCACAAGCACATCCCACAGGCGCATCTCTTCGTTGAGTTCACGAAGCAGGAACACCTCAATCTTGGCGTCGGTCTTCTCCTTGGTGCCGTAGAGACGGGCGGGAAACACTTTGGTATCGTTGAATATGAATGCATCGCCTTCATCAAAGTAGTCGAGGATGTTCCTGAAATCGAGATATATGGGGTTGCCCTCTTCGTCTTTCAGGGTTTCTCCATTCTCGTCTTTCTTGTACATCTCGATTTTCTGTGATGCTTTATGAATCACCATCAGTCTGCATTCGTCGCGATGGTAGGGCGGTTCGAGTGCAACCAGTTCTTCAGGAAGCTTGAACTTGAATTGTGAAAGTTTCATTGCTATAGTTGTGTGTTATTGTTATCTTCTATGGTTTGTTGTTCCAGCCATTGTGGAAAATCGTCGAGCTTCACGCAATGCTCTATCCTGATGTCGCCCACTCTTGTTCGGCACAATGCCGTGAGGTAGGCACCGCTGTTCAGTGCCTGTCCGATGTCTCGTGCCAAGGCCCTGATGTATGTGCCTTTGCCGCATACCACCCTGATGTCTGCCTGCATGGTTTCGGGGTCAAATGCCAACAGTTCTATTTCGTCGATGCGCAGCGTCTTGGCCTTCAGTTCCACGTCCTCGCCCTTGCGCATCAGTTTGTAGGCACGGTCGCCGTTGATTTTGCAGGCAGAGTAGGCTGGTGGCACTTGTTTGATTTCGCCGACAAATCGCTGTAGCACCTCTTCCAGCAGTTCGCGGGTGATGTGCGTGGTAGGATAGGTGGCGTCCACCTCGTGCTCCTTGTCATAGCTTGGTGTGGTGGCCCCCAACTGCAGTGAGGCCACATATTCCTTGGAGTGCAGTTGCAACTCTTCAATGCGCTTTGTTGCCCTTCCGGTGCAAAGCACCAATACGCCTGTGGCCAAGGGGTCGAGTGTGCCGGCATGTCCTGTCTTCACTCTCTTCACTCCCAGCCGTTGCGATATGAGGTAGCGCACGCGTGCCAAAGCGCCGAAGCTCGACATGCGATAGGGCTTGTTCAAACAGATGATTTCTCCTTGCTGAAAATTCATAGGCATGTGTTAGTCAACCATTTGTAGTTCCATGCCCAGCAGCGAACAGGCAATGATGATGATGCCTACGATAATGCGGTACCAACCAAAGGCTGCAAAACCGTATTTTGTGACATAGTTGATGAAAAACTTGATGGCAGCGATGGCCACGATGAATGCCACTACAGAACCCAGAATGAGCATCTGCAGGTTATTGCCCTGAGTGAGCAGCGAACCGCCGCCATGGCTGATCATTTTGTAGGTTTCCAGACAAGTGGCACCAAACATGGTAGGTACGGCCAGGAAGAAAGAGAACTCTGCCGCAGCCTTGCGGGTGAGCCTTTGCGACATACCGCCCACAATGGTTGACATGGAGCGAGATACACCGGGTATCATGGATATACACTGGATGAAACCGATGATGAGGGCACGCTTGTAGGTCAGCTTTGTGTCTTCTGAACCTTTGTTGAAGATACGGTCGCAGAAAAGCATGAAGATACCACCAATGATGAGCATCCATGCCACCAGGTTGACGTTGCCTAAATTAGACTCAATGAAATCGTTGAACGCCAGGCCCAACACTACAGCCGGCAGCACACCCACTACCAGGCGGGCGTAGAAGTCGTACATGGATTTCCAGTAAGACTGTCCGCTCTTTACGGCCTCGGGGTAAAAGAAGCGTTTCCAGTAAAGGCAGATGACCGACAGGATGGCACCAAACTGTATGATGACCGTGAAGGCTTTGACAAACGGGGTGCTTTCTACGCCGAGCAGGCTCTGTGCGATGATCATGTGCCCTGTTGACGATACAGGCAGAAATTCGGTAAGTCCCTCGACGATGGCGATGATAATGGTCTGTAATATATCCATAAATGATGTTGTCTGGTTAGTTCTTTGGTTTTCTGATAACGGCATACACCATGGATACAAAACCTGCGAAGCATACTACAGGTGCCACCTTGATGCGCATGGTGCTGAATATTTCGGGGTTAAACGAATTGTCGGTTGTCGAACCACCCGACATCAAGATAAATCCAATGATTACGACAACCATCCCCACTGCCAGGAGGATGAAGTTGGTGCGGTCGAATGCAAAATTTTTCTTATCCATATTATGTTCTTTGTTGCCTTGTTAGATCTTATACAAATCGCCGGCTTTCATCTTCAGGAACCTGTTGACCGAGAAGAAAGCGCACAGCAGGGTGATGATGATGCCAAAGAGGAACACGGCTCCTGCAGTGATGGCCATCACATCCCATGTGATGATGGTAAGCACACCGGGTTCATAGGTGTAAAGGGCATAAATGCCCGATGCCAATGCGGCATTGGCTATGACAGCAGCAAGGAGACCTGTGCCCAAAGCCTTGCTCAGGAACGGGCGGCGGATGAAACTCCATGATGCGCCCACCAGTTTCATGGTGTGTATGGTAAATCTCCGTGCGTACATGCCCAGCCTCACCGTGTTGTTGATGAGTGAGAACGACACGCAGGTGAGCAGCACTGCAAGAACGAGCAACACGAAGTTGATTTTCTGCAGGTTGTGGTTCACGCTGTCCATCAGGTCTTGCGGATAGGTGATGTCCGTCACCTGTTCATTGCGTTTCAGTTCCTTGGTTATCCTTTTCAGCGAGTCGGTGTTGGCATAGTCGGCCTTCATCTGAAGTTCGATGGAAGCCACAAAGGGATTGGCCCCCAGAAATTCGCTGGGGTCTGTGCCCATGGCCTCTGTCTGTTCTTTCAGTGCTTGTTCTTTGCTGATGTAGGTGAGGTGGTTGATGTAGGGTCGTTTCTTCAGGTTGTTGCACAGCACCTTGGCCTCAGGCCCCGTCATGTCTTCGGCCAGCATCAAGGTCACAGTAAGGTTCTCCTTGACATACGCCGAGAGATTCCGCGCCGTAAGCACGGAGAAAACGACCATTCCCAACAAAATCAGCACCAGTGCGGTGCTTATACATAAAGTGACTCCCTGAAGTCCGTGACGAACTTGGTTGCTTTTTCTTCTTTTACCCATTTTTATTGTGGCTATAATACACCAAAATCGATGCAAAGTAACAAAAAAAACTGCGTATATACAATAGTTTAACGACTATTAACAGCAAAAACGATAATATGGTGTCACTTTCTGTGCTTTTTCAGTCTTTATTTGTATTTTTGCACGGTCATCATGTGAATTTCACTCACATTACAAACAGAAACATTGAAAATAATATTATGAGCACTATCATTTATCCGTCACCCATTTTCGGTCCTGTACACAGCAGGCGACTGGGCGTTTCTTTGGGAATTAACCTGCTGCCTGCCGACGGCAAGGTATGTACTTTCGATTGTATTTATTGCGAGTGTGGCTTCAATGCCGACCATCGCCCTAAGAAACCGCTGCCTACCCGTGAGGAGGTGGCCGTTGCGCTTGAACAGCAGTTGAAGAAGATGCAGACCGAGGGTCGGTTGCCCGATGTCCTTACCTTTGCAGGCAATGGAGAGCCTACGTTGCATCCTCACTTTGCAGAAATCATCGATGATACCATTGCATTGCGCAATGCTTATTGTCCTGAGGCCAAGGTGTCGGTGTTGAGCAATTCTACCTTGGCATGTCGTTCTGAGGTTCATGCTGCACTGATGAAGGTGGATAACAATATCCTGAAGCTCGATACTGTGGATGCTGAATATATCACTATGGTGGATAGGCCAACAGGGGCTTATGATGTGAATGGCATTGTGGATGCGTTGTGCTCATTCAATGGCCATGTGATTGTGCAGACCATGTTCATGCGTGGCGAGAGTGGAGGCGTGGATGTGGACAACACGGACGACCGTTATGTCAGACCTTGGCTTGAGGCCGTGAAACGCATTGCCCCACAGCAGGTGATGATCTACACCATCGACCGTGAGACACCTGACCACGGATTACAGAAGGCTCCTGCTGATGTGCTCAATGCCATCCGCGACCGTGTGGTGGCCGCAGGCATCCCCTGCACAGCATCGTATTAGCAGGTGGTGAGCGTGCGTTCTTGTATCGTTTGCATGATATTTTATAGGGTGTACAGTTTGATGTACAAATATCAGTAACAACGCCCTGAACCAAAGGTCGCCGGCTGAAAGGAAAGGCAAAGGGTAACCTACTCATAGCCCAGGGTGTCGCTACGCTCTACCCTGGGCTATGCGCTTTTGCGCTTACAGCGCGACAATTACCGACATTAACTTCAGAATTAGGATATTCAATTTTTGCACATCAAATTGGACACCCTAATAAAAACAGAAGTCGGCAATAAGATGAAATCTTGTTGCCGACTTCTGTCGGGATGACTGGACTCGAACCAGCGACCTCACGCCCCCCAGACGCGTGCGCTAACCAACTGCGCTACATCCCGTGCCTTCATTTAAGCGGATGCAAAAGTACATACTTCTTTCGATATATGCAAACTTTTGCCCCACTTTTTTGCTTTTTTATTGAAAAAAAACTGTTTTTCTTCTCATTCGCCCATCGAAAACAGGTGGAAAAACGGATTTTCACAGCACTTTCTTCAATCGTTCCAATGCCTCGTGGATGACGGCTCTGGGCGCGCCGACATTCATGCGCATGAATCCCTTGCCGCCTTGACCGAACATCTCACCGTCGTTGAAAGCCAGACGGGCCTTGTCCACAAACAGACTGACCAGTTGGTCGTGGTTGAGCTTCAGGTCGCGGCAGTCGAGCCATACCAAGAATGATGCCTCGGGACGCAAGGGGCGCACGGCAGGCAAGTGGCGGCGGCAATAGTCCTCCACGAAGATGATGTTCTCCTCAATGTAATGCAGCATCTGCTGTCGCCATTCCTCCCCCTGTTCAAAGGCGGCAATGGTGGCAATGGGAGCGAAGATGTCAGGCTCATTCAGTTCGTTGGCTGTGAGCCATGAGTAGAATTTCTCCCTCAGCTGGTCGTTGGGCACGATGGCATACGAGCTGACGATACCTGCAATGTTGAATGTCTTTGAAGGTGCGCCGAAAGTGATGCTGCATTGCGCCGCAGCTTCTGATGCCAAGGCAAAAGGCACATGCTGCTTGCCCCATAAAGCCATGTCGCCATGTATCTCGTCCGAAACCACGATGATGTGGTGCTGGGTACAAAAATCTGCCAGTCGTGCCAGTGTCTGCTTGTCCCAGATGATGCCTGCGGGGTTGTGTGGATTTGACAGGATGAGTAGTCGGCAGCGGTCATCGGCCACAGCTTCAAGGTTGTCGAAATCCATCTCGTAAGAGCCATCGGCTTTTTCTCGCAACGGGTTGTAAACCACTTCTCGTCCATTGCCTTCGGGGGTCATTCTGAAGGGGTGATACACGGGAGGCTGGATAATCACCTTGTCGCCCGGACGGGTAAATACGTTGATGACCATTCCTATACCTTTCACTATGCCGGGGATGTAGGTCAGCCACTCGCGTTTTACCTTCATGTGATGGTGGTCGTCAATCCATTTCATCACCACCGGCCAATAGTCTTTGGGCTCTACGGTGTAGCCGAAGAGCGGATGCTCCATTCTCTTGCGCAATGCCTCCACAATGAAGTGAGGTGTTTCAAAATCCATGTCGGCCACCCATAATGGCAGCATGTCGGCACGCCCGTAGCGTTCTTCCAGCACATCGGTTTTCAGTGCCCCGGTGTTGCTGCGGTCAATGATTTTGTCAAAATCGTATGACATGATGCCTCAGTGCTTTACCTTATTATATATTATATGTACTCTCAACGGCTTGTCTGATGTCTTCAAAGATGTCATCGACATTCTCCAGTCCTATCGAAAGGCGCACGGTGGTGTCGAGCACATCCATGGCGGCACGTTCTTCGTCAGAGAAGTTGCCGAATATGGTGCTGGCAGGATGTATGGCCAGTGTCTTGTTGTCGAACAGGTTGGTGGCGCGGCGCACCAGTTTCAGGTTGTTGATAAATGTGAAGCAGGCATTGCGGTCGGCCAGGTCGATGGTAATCATGGCGCCTGCAGTTTTGCCGAACTGTTTTTGCGCCAGTTCGTGGAACGGGTTGTCGGGCAGCCCCACATATCCCACATGTTTGATGCCCTTCACTGTGGTCAGTCGCTTGGCCAGTTCCATGGTGTTGGCAGACTGCAGTCGGTATCTGGCGTCGAGCGTTTCAAATCCCAATGACTGCATGTAGGCCACATGTGGGGTCATATAGGCACCGAAGTTGAAGAGCACCTCGTTTTTGATGATTTTGGCAAATTGCTTGGCTGTTTCGTAGCAGATGATGAGGCCGCCCAGTGTGGTAGCTCCACCGGATAGATACTTGGTGCTTGACACCACCTCGATGTCCACACCCAAGGCCTGAGCAGAAAATTCGGTGAATGGGATGACCGTGGTGTCGGCCACCAATGGTATGTTGTGCTTGTGGGCAATGGCTGCCAGTGCAGAGAGGTCGGCCACCTCAAGTTGAGGATTGGTGATGATTTCAAGAAACAGGCAGCAGGTGTTTTCGTCTATGCGGCTCTCCACCTCGTCCAGATCCAGCAGGTTGCAGGTGCGTGCCTCTACCCCAAAGCGTTGAAGGCTCTGTGTGATGAGCGAAAAGGTGTTGCCGAACATGTGCTTGGAAGTCACGATGTTCTTGCCTTGTGCAGCTATGGCCAGCAGAGTGCCGCTGATGGCTGCCATACCCGACGACATGGCCACCACGTCGTGGGCACCCGTCACCGCTTTTACCTTGTCCTCAAAGTAGGTCACTGTGGGGTTCATCACTCTCGAATAGTCGGGGGCAATCACTCTCCCCGTGAAGGCGTCGGCCATGTCGGCGGCAGTATCAAATTCGTAGGCGGCAGTGTGATATACTGGCATACTCAATGCCCCATAGGCATCACGTCGGCCAAACGGAGTGTCTATGGCTTTGGTTTGATTGTTCATCTTTTTTATGTTAATTGTTTATTCGGTGCAAAATTACACTTTTTATTGCTGAATGTACACCATTTGTGTCGAAAAAGTGATAAAATGGTGAAAAAAATAGCCCTGAAAGAAATGTTTCCTTCAGGGCAAATGCTTTTAAGCTGTCTCCGTGATGATTATCGACGGAGGCCAAGAGCTTTGATTATCGCACGATAGCGGTTGATGTCGCGGTCGTACAGATAGTCAAGCAATGCACGGCGTTTACCTACCAAGATGGTCAGCGACCTTTGGGTAGTATGATCTTTACGGTTTTTCTTCAAGTGCTCCGTCAAATGGGCAATACGGTATGAGAACAATGCAATCTGGCTCTCTGGTGAACCAGTATCAGAGTTAGACTTTCCGTACTTGCCAAAGATCTCTTGTTTCTTAGCTTGATCTAAATACATGATGTAATGTTTTGTTAAAAGATAAAATTTAAATTGCGGCTGCAAAGGTACAACTTTTTACTTAGACAACACCATTATCGTCAATATTTTTCTCTTTCGTGCTTTCTTTTTAACGTATTTTTATGTATTTCATGCCATTTCAAGTGTTAATAATATTGTATGTCAATGATTTTCTTGCTGCATATTTTTTCTATCTACTTGAAAAGTTGTACCTTTGCACCCGATTTTTAAAGGTGAGCCGGCAATAGGCTCACTATGGTTGAAACTTTGGTGGGAATGTCAAGTTCCGCCCATTAAGGTATTAGTATGCAGAATATCAGAAACATAGCGATTATTGCCCACGTGGATCACGGCAAGACCACATTGGTGGACAAAATGATGTTGGCAGGCAATCTGTTCCGCGACGGACAGGATTTGAGCGGCCAAGTGTTGGACAGCAACGATCTGGAGCGTGAGCGAGGTATTACCATTCTTTCCAAAAACGTTTCCATCGACTGGAAAGGTACGAAAATCAATATCATCGACACTCCGGGACACTCCGACTTCGGCGGCGAGGTAGAGCGTGTGCTCAACATGGCCGACGGCTGTCTGCTCCTGGTGGATGCCTTCGAAGGCCCCATGCCGCAAACCCGCTTCGTGCTTCAGAAAGCCCTGCAGATTGGCTTGAAACCCATCGTGGTGGTGAACAAGGTGGATAAACCCAACTGCCGTCCTGAGGAAGTGTATGAGATGGTGTTCGACTTGATGTTTTCGCTCAATGCCACCGAAGACCAGCTGGACTTCCCCGTGGTATATGGCAGTGCCAAGAATGGATGGATGGGCGAAGACTACAAGACACCTACAACCGACATCACCTATCTGCTTGACAAGATAGTGGAGGTGATACCTGCACCAAGAACGATTGAAGGTTCTCCACAGATGCTCATCACCAGTCTCGACTACTCCAGCTATACCGGCCGTATTGCCGTGGGCAGGGTGCACCGTGGAACGCTTGCCGAAGGCATGAACATCACCATCGTGCACCGCAATGGAGAGATGGAGAAGACACGCATCAAGGAGCTGCACACTTTTGAGGGCATGACCCATGTGCGCACTCAGCAGGTGAACAGTGGCGACATCTGTGCCATCATCGGTCTGGAGAAATTTGAGATAGGCGACACCATCTGCGACTTTGATAATCCCGAGCCGCTGCCGCCCATTGCCATCGACGAGCCCACCATGAGCATGCTCTTTACCATCAACGATTCTCCTTTCTTCGGCAAGGAGGGAAAGTATGTCACCAGCCGCCACATCAACGACCGCCTGCAGAAAGAACTGGAGAAGAACCTGGCGTTGAGGGTGCAACCCTTTGCCGACTCTACCGACAAGTGGATTGTCAGCGGACGTGGTGTGCTTCACCTTTCTGTGCTCATCGAGACCATGCGTCGCGAGGGTTACGAACTTCAGGTGGGACAGCCTCAGGTCATCTATAAGGAAATCGACGGAGTGAAGTGTGAACCTATTGAAGAACTGACCATCAATGTGCCCGAGGAGTTTGCCAGCAAGATGATTGACATGGTGACCCGTCGCAAGGGAGAGATGACCTCCATGGAGAGCCAGGCCGAGCGGGTCAACATCGAGTTTGATGTGCCTTCGCGAGGCATCATCGGTTTGCGCACCAATGTGCTTACTGCCAGTCAGGGAGAAGCCATCATGGCACACCGCTTCAAGGAATACCAGCCTTACAAGGGCGACATCGTGCGCCGTCTCAACGGTTCGATGATTGCTATGGAGACAGGCACGGCATACGCCTATTCCATCGACAAACTGCAAGACCGCGGCAAGTTCTTCATCGACCCTCAGGAAGAAGTCTATGCCGGTGAGGTGGTGGGCGAGCATGTCCATGACAACGACCTTGTGGTGAATGTCACCAAGGCCAAGCAGCTCACCAATACCCGCGCCAGTGGTTCTGATGACAAGGCTCGCATCATCCCACGCACTGTGCTCTCATTGGAGGAGGCGCTGGAATACATCAAGGCCGATGAACTGGTTGAGGTGACACCCAAGAGCATGAGGATGAGAAAAACCATCCTCGACCACAACGAGCGTAAAAAAGCCAACAAATGACCATGTGAAAGCCTCTTGGCTAAAGTTGAATGATCATCAAAGGGAAGCAAACCATCGGAAAGGTGTCTGCTTCCCTTTATTATACTTACAGTCCCGAAGATTTCAGATTCTCTAATCCTTCTCTTTTATCAACACTACTAAGGTTGAGTTTTTTCCAAAACCGATGTAATATCTACGTTTTGGAAGAAACTCAATTTTAATGTCCCTCCACATCTTTCTTTGCCAATTTTCCTCCTATCATTTTCCCCTTGTATCCCATATTTTTCCCCATTATTTCATGTTGACATAATTATTCGTGGATTATCGTGAATAATCGGAATCAGCATGGCATCATTGAGTTCCTTTGCAGCCGATTCACCAAAATAGTGATAAGTTATGCAAAACGAAAATTTGACATTCGTTTATGGTGCGGTGAGACACCGCACCTCCTGCACATATATATTATATATAATGAAGAACAATGTATAAGTTAATGATACAGCAACATGACATCCATCAAATTAAAATTCAGGCCTTCCACCCTACAGGATAAAGAGGACCGCATGTATTTCCAGGTCACCGTGTACAACTTCATATGTCAGCAAATCAGTCTGCTCCGTGATGCAGGAAGACACAGTACGGCAGACCACTATGCCCAGACGCTCAGCAGCCTTATGCGCTTCCGCGGCGACCAAGACCTAACCTTCGAAACCGTCACCCCCATGTTCGCCCTCACCTACGAGACCTGGCTGCGCAGCCAACACCTGTGCCGCAACTCCTCGTCGTTCTATCTGCGCAACCTGCGCTCC
>SFEK01000076.1 GCA_004557285.1 Bacteroidales bacterium
TTTCAAGACGAGAACGATCAACAGGAAATGGGGAACGTATTATGGTCCGTATAGTCATTTGGCTTCCATGTATGCAGTGCTTGAACTGATCAAAAAGCTGTACAAGCTGCGCACCTGTCGATTCATGATTACCAAGGAGGATATCGAGAACAAGAAATACAAGCCCTGCCTTGAATATCATATCCATAACTGCGGGGCACCGTGTATAGGCAAACAAAGTTACGAGTCGTACAAAGAGGATATGGCGCAAGCGTGCGAGATATTGAAGGGCAACACGCGCAGCCTGCAAAGGCTATTGTTGCAACAAATGCAACAACTGGCAGAAGAAATGAGGTTTGAAGAGGCTGAAATCATCAAGAAGAAATATCTGTTGCTTGAAAACTTCTGCGCCAAAAGCGAAGTGGTGAGCCAGACCATCAATAATGTGGATGTTTTTTCGTTGACAACCGACGAGAAAACGGCATACATCAATTACCTGCATGTGACAAACGGAAGCATCAATCAGGCACAGACTTTTGAATTTAAAAAGAAACTGGAAGAGAGTGACGACGAAATCATGCCCTTGGCCATACTGCAAATCAGGGAAAAAATGGATAGCAAGGCCAATGAAATCATCCTTGAAACACCAGTAAACATAGGCATCGAGGGGGTGACCTTGACCATACCGCAGAGGGGGGACAAAAAAACACTGCTGGATTTAAGCAAAATGAACGGCAAGCAATACCGATTTGACAAACTGAAACAAGCGGAAAAATTGAATCCTGAACAAAAGGCTGTCAGACTGATGAAGGAGATTCAGGAGGCACTCAAACTGCCCAAACTGCCATATCACATTGAACTATTCGACAATTCTAATATCAGCGGAACAGATGCCGTGGCAGCCTGCGTAGTGTTCAAAAAGATGAAGCCAAGCAAGAATGATTACCGTAAATACAACATCAAAACGGTGTCAGGACCTGATGATTATGCCTCGATGGAAGAGGTGGTGAGACGTAGATACAAACGGTTGATGGAGGAAAACCAACCACTGCCCGACCTCATTATCACAGATGGCGGACAGGGGCACATGAGCGTGGTGAAGAACGTGATAGAAAAGGAATTGCACCTGGAAATCCCAGTGGCAGGACTGGCCAAAAACGACAAGCACCGCACCAACGAACTGCTCTATGGCATGCCGCCGATGATTATCGGAATGAAACCTGATAGCGAATTGTTTAAACTGCTGACCAGGATGCAGGATGAAGTGCATCGGTTTGCCATCGCTTTTCATCGGGACAAAAGAAGCAAAAATGCCTTACATTCAGTGCTTGACGACATCAAAGGCATTGGACCTAAAAGCAAGGAAATGCTGTTGAAAACATTCAAGAGCGTAAAGAGAATCCGCGAAGCATCGGTAGAAGAACTCACCGCTTGTGTAGGGAAAACCAAAGCGGAAGCAATACATGATTATTTAAGGGGGGATCTATAGAGTAGTTTGAGGTGAAGATGAGACTATCACGCAGGCAGATGTCTTTAGTGAACGAAGGAGTAAATAATAATATGGAATAAAAGCACCATATTTCTTGGATATGACATAAAAAAAAGGTACATTTGCAAAGCCTATACAACAAGCATTGTTGACGGAACAGCAAACAACAAGAACAACAAGAACAACAAGAACAAAAAGAAACAACAAAAGGATATGAGAATCGTTATCCAACGTGTAGCACATGCCTCGGTGACCATCGACGACAAGACAGCAAGCCAAATAGGAAAAGGCCTG
Organism: Bacteroidales bacterium; assembly: GCA_004557285.1. Taxonomy (GTDB): domain Bacteria; phylum Bacteroidota; class Bacteroidia; order Bacteroidales; family Bacteroidaceae; genus Prevotella. The sequence continues at coordinate 1,763 of SFEK01000076.1, forward strand.
CTGATTCTTCTTGGTATCGAGAACACCGACTGTCAGGAAGACGCAGACTGGTTGGTGAAAAAAGTAGTGGGATTGCGGGTGTTTAATGATGAAAATGGGGTGATGAACCTCAGTATGATGGACATCAACGGCGAGGCCTTAGTGGTGAGCCAGTTTACGCTCTTTGCCAGCTACAAAAAGGGCAATCGCCCCTCTTGGTTCAGGGCTGCAGGGCACGATATTTCTATTCCTTTATATGAATATTTCTGCACACGCCTGGAACAGGAAATGCACAAACCAATAGGCCGAGGGGTGTTTGGTGCCGACATGAAAGTGCAACTGCTTAACGATGGTCCTGTGACCATCATAATGGATTCAAAATCAAAAGAATAAAACCATGGAAGAAGAATTAACAATAAAGAAAGCCCAAGAGTTGGTTGACCAATGGATCAAAACGTATGGCGTGCGCTACTTCTCTGAACTGACCAACATGGCTTGTCTCACTGAAGAGGTGGGCGAACTGGCACGTATCATGGCACGAACCTATGGTGACCAAAGTTTCAAACCAGGGGAGGAGGCACATCTTGGCGACGAAATGGCAGATGTGCTTTGGGTGCTGCTCTGTCTGGCCAACCAAACTGGCATTGACCTCAACCAAGCACTGCTGGACAACCTGAAGAAAAAAACCATGCGCGACAAAGAGCGGCACCTACAGAATGAAAAGCTGAAATCGTGCAGCAAGTGATTGAAAAAATTATTAACAAACTATATATCAAGGAGTTACAAATGAAAGAGAACTGTTGCGACAACCATTGTTCATGTCATCACCATCATGAACAGCATGAAACCGAACCAAGAATGAGCAAATACGACGAGGCACTCAGCAAGTACAACACCAACATTGACGACGAAGAAGTGAGAATGGCCGTGAAAAAAATCATTACCGAAAAGGTGCACGAAAACGACACCTTAGAAGTTAAAAAATTTCTGTTTGGCAGCATCGAACTCACTTCGCTGAAGACTACAGACTCAGAGGAAAGCATTCTTGCTTTTACAGAGCGTGTCAACCAATTTGATGCCACCTACCCTGCCCTTCCCCATGTGGCCACTATATGTGTGTATCCTTGTTTTGCCAAAACCGTGAGCGAAAGTCTTGAAGTTGACGGTGTTGAGATTGCTTGTGTTTCAGGCAGTTTCCCTTCATCACAGGCATTGATCGAGGTGAAGGTGGCCGAAACGGCATTAGCGGTGAAAGACGGTGCCACAGAGATTGACATTGTCATGCCTGTGGGCAAATTCCTCAGTGGCGACTACGAGGGCGTATGCGATGACATCAACGAACTGAAAGAAACATGCGGCGAGGTGGCCATGAAGGTGATATTGGAAACCGGTGCCTTGAAGACAGCTACCAACATCAAGAAAGCCAGTATTCTGGCCATGTACGCCGGAGCTGACTATATCAAGACTTCCACCGGAAAGATGGAACCTGCCGCCACTCCTGAGGCAGCTTACGTCATGTGTCAAGCCATCAAGGAATATCATGAAGAAACAGGCATCCAGATAGGTTTTAAGCCCGCTGGAGGCATCAATTCGGTGATGGATGCGATGATATACTACACCATCGTCAAAGAGGTCTTAGGCGAAAAATGGCTCACCAACAAATGGTTTCGCTTAGGCACGAGCCGTCTGGCCAACATGTTGCTCAGTGAAATTCTTGGTGAAGAAACCAAATTCTTTTAAACCTACCGACTAAAACGAAACCAACAGGGCATCGTTGGCACAGACCACGATGCCCTATTTCTATTGGGGAAACATCCCACTTTCCATGTAATATCTTTCTCACCAGAAGAAGCATATCCCATAGTGTTTGCAGAGCACTGTTAACCCATCATAAAAGAAAAGAAATTTATTTGTTCCGCTTGATCACAAAGTCAAGATAGGCGGTTAGCGCATCGGCAATGGCCGCATCTTCAACAAACTGCTGGATGAACAAAAAGGCTTCGTCGCGCAATTCAAACATCCGTTGTTCTGCGTATTCAATACCACCATTCTCCTTGGTAAAAGCCACCAAACGAGCGATTTCCTCAGTCGTCACCAAGCGGCGTCGCACCTTCAATGCCAGTTGCAGCATCTCCTGATTGGCAGTGGATTGCAGGGCATAAAGAACAGGTAGCGTCAGTTTTCCTTCAGCCATGTCATTGCCTGTTGGTTTGCCTATTTCAGCAGAATCATAATAATCAAAAATATCATCCCTGATTTGGAAGATAATCCCCAACAGTCTGCCGAAATTCTTAGCCGCATCAATCTGGCGATCATCAGCAGAGGCCGAGATGGCACCTATCCCACAGCAGGCTTCAAAGAGCGCTGCTGTCTTTTGATGGATGACAGAATAATAGGTTTCCTCTGAGAGCACGTCGCTCGTGTTGCTCGTTATCTGCAATATCTCGCCATTGGACAATGTCCGCCCCAGTTCGGCCAGACTCATGACAATCTGCTCGTGATGCGTGTGCGAAACGTGCAGCAAGGCGGTGGAGAGAATATAATCGCCGATGAGCACGGCCACCTTGTTGTTGTATGCCGCATTGACCGATGCCTGCCCACGGCGTTCAGGACTTTCGTCAACCACATCATCGTGCACCAGACTGGCCGTGTGCAGCAGTTCGAGCCCCACAGCGGCATGGAGCGTGGCCTTGTTGATGCCGCCAAAATTCTTGGCCATAAGCAACATCAAGATAGGACGCATACGCTTTCCAGAACGGTTGCGTATGTGCGAAAATATCTCTTCCTGTAGAGCCTCCTGATGCGTCAAAGAGGAGTTAAACAGGTTCACAAAATCATCCAACTCAGCCTGTATTGGCCGTCTAATCAGAGACAAATAATCCATCTAAACATAATTTTGTTACAAAAGTAGTGATTTTATCCAATTAATTCCAAAAATATTCGTAATTTTACACATAAAAAAAGAATAAAACATGGATAAACTGTTTCTATTAGACGCTTACGCACTGATATACCGCTCTTATTACGCATTGATCAAGAACCCGAGAATCAATTCCAAAGGGCTGAACACTTCGGCCATCATGGGATTTTGCAACACACTTCACGAAGTGCTCAACAAGGAGCAACCACAATACCTCGGCGTGGCCTTCGACCCTCACGGTCCCACATTCAGGAGCGAGGCCTACAGCGAATACAAGGCGCAAAGAGAAGAAACTCCTGAAGACATCCGCAAGTCGGTGCCCATCATCAAGCAGATACTTGCTGCCATGCGCATACCGGTGCTTCAGGTCGATGGCTATGAGGCAGACGATGTCATCGGCACCTTGGCCGCTCAAGCCAACAGACTGCACCTTGAAACCTACATGCTCACCCCCGACAAGGACTACGGACAGTTGGTGAGTGGCCATGTATATATGTTCCGCCCAAGACATGGTGGTGGATATGAAACCCTGAACGACGAACAGATTTGCCAGAAATATGGCATTGACAACACCGCCCAGGTGATTGACCTTTTAGGATTGATGGGTGATGCTGCCGACAACATACCGGGTTGTCCTGGTGTGGGCGAAAAGACAGCCGTGAAACTCATCAACCAATTTGGCAGCATTGAAAATCTTCTTGCCAACACCCATCAGTTGAAAGGCGCAATGAAAAAGAAGGTGGAAGAAAATATGCAGCAAATCAGGTGCTCCAAATTCCTGGCCACCATCAAAACCGATGTTCCCATACAGCTACAACTGGATGAACTCAAAGTGAGTGAACCCGACAGCAACGAACTGCAAAAAATTTTCAGGGATTTGGAGTTCAAGACACTCGCAGACAAATTTCTTAACAAAAGCGAAAAGACAAAAAAAAGCATTAACTCGCCGTTGGATTTATTTGCCGAAATTACGGACAATGAGGTGGAAGAAGAAAAAAAATCGAGTTTAAAGACTTTAAAATACACCGAACATCACTACAGACTCGTTGATAAAGAGGAAGATATGAAAAATCTTTGTGATTTTTTCATGACATCCAAAATTTTGAGTTTAGACACAGAGACCACTTCCACCAATGCCATTGAGGCAGAATTGGTGGGTTTGAGCTTTGCAGTGAGCGAAAATGAGGCCTTTTATGTGCCTATTCCTTGTCAACGTGAAAGGGCTATAAACATTGTTAATATTTTCAAACCAGCTTACGAAAATGCAGAAATCACCAAGATTGGACAAAACATCAAATACGACATGGAGGTGCTGGCCAATTATGGAGTGACGCTCCAGGGCAAACTGTTCGACACCATGATAGCCCACTATCTGCTGCAACCCGAACTGCGCCACAACATGGACTACATGGCCGAAGTGTATCTCAACTATCAAACCATCCACATCGACCAGCTCATCGGACCAAAGGGAAAGAACCAACGCTCCATGCGCGACCTCGCACCTGAAGAAGTGTATGAATATGCTGCCGAGGATGCTGACGTGACCCTTCAGCTGAGAAACATCCTCGAACCGCAATTAAAGGAAAACGGACTGTGGACATTGTTCGACGACATCGAGATGCCATTAGTGCCCGTATTGGCCGATATGGAAATGAACGGGGTGAGGATTGACACCGCATCGCTTGCAGAAACATCACGACTGCTCACCAACAGGATGAACGACATCGAACAGCGCATCTACCAGTTGGCCGGCGAACCGTTTAACATCGCCTCGCCCAAACAGGTGGGCGAAATACTCTTCGCGAAAATGAAAATCATTGAAAAACCGAAGAAAACAAAAACAGGACAATACGTCACCTCGGAAGAGGTGCTTCAACAACTGAAAGGCAAGCACGAGATAGTGGGCAAAATACTGGAACACAGGGGATTGAAAAAACTGCTTGGCACTTATGTAGATGCGCTGCCCAAACTGGTCAACCCACGCACAGGGCACATCCACACCTCATTCAACCAGACGGTGACTGCCACAGGCCGCCTGTCGTCGTCAGACCCCAATCTGCAGAACATCCCAGTGCGCGGCGACGACGGCAAGGAGATTCGCCGTGCCTTCATCCCCGAAGAAGGATGCCTTTTCTTCTCGGCCGACTACAGTCAGATTGAGCTGCGTGTCATGGCACATCTCAGTGCCGACGAAAACATGATAGAGGCCTTCAGCCAGGGCTACGACATTCATGCCGCCACGGCAGCGAAAATCTACAAGGAAGACATCGAAAAGGTGTCGCGCGACCAGCGCACACGCGCCAAACGGGCCAATTTCGGCATCATCTACGGCATCACCGTGTTCGGACTGGCTGAGCGTCTCGACATCAGCCGTGGCGAGGCCAAAGCACTCATCGATGGCTATTTCGCGTCGTTCCCCAAGGTGCAGACCTACATGGAGCAGGCCAAGGAGCAGGCACGCCAACAGGGCTACGCCGAAACGCTCTTCCACCGCCGCCGCTATCTGCCCGACATTCATTCGCACAATGCCGTGGTCAGAGGATTTGCCGAGCGCAATGCCATCAATGCCCCCATACAGGGCACTGCGGCCGACATCATCAAGGTGGCCATGATTCGCATACACCGCCGGTTCAAGCAGGAGAACATCCGCAGCAAGATGATACTGCAGGTGCACGACGAACTCAACTTCTCGGTATATCCTGAAGAGCGTGAACAGGTGGAGCGCATCGTGCTGCAAGAAATGGAGCAAGCCTTTCCGCTGCATGTGCCCCTCGTGGCCGACTGTGGATGGGGCAACAACTGGCTCGAAGCGCACTGACGCATCATCATATCTGTCGGATAATCAGTCATTTATGGTTCACTCGAAATATCAGATAACCCGAAAAAAAACATTATAACATGGAAAATTACGAATGGGCAGAGCAGATGAACTGCGCTGTAACGGTGTGCGACACCGAAGGAATCATTGTGTATATGAACGAGAAATCTCGCAACACGTTCTGCCAGGGCGGCAGCATGGTGGGCAAGAGCCTGATGGGCTGTCACAGCGAACGCTCCAAGGCCATCATCCGCCAACTGCTGGAAACCGGCGGCACCAACTCCTACACCATTGACAAACAGGGAGTCAAAAAACTGATCTACCAAACGGCGTGGCGCAAAGACGGCGTGGTGGCCGGACTGGTAGAGCTGTCGATGGTCATCCCCACCGACATGCCGCACTATGTGAGATAAGTCTGCCCCACCCTGCTCCCATCCTCCTCCATGCCAATCGCTCATCAACGGGAAAATATTGGGACAAACTGGGGAGGAAGTGGGGAGCAGCTTGGGAGCAGCTGGGGAGGAAGTGGGGAGCAGCTTGGGAGCAGCTGGGGAGGATGCAATTCACCCCGAAAGAGCAAGATACCTTCGTGGACTGATGAAGGTATCCTCAACAGACAATGAAGGTATCTTCAACAGACAACGAAGGTATCTTCATTTTTTGGCTCAAAATTCCCCCTTTTTCGAGCCAAAAGGGGCGTTATGTCAAAATAAATCCGTAACTTCGCAGGCAGAATCAAATAAACGTTTATAAAGATGTCATTAAAATGTGGTATCGTGGGATTGCCCAACGTGGGCAAATCCACGCTTTTCAATTGTCTGTCAAGTGCCAAGGCACAGGCAGCCAACTTTCCTTTCTGTACGATAGAACCCAATGTGGGCGTCATCACCGTGCCCGACGAGCGTCTCACCCGTCTGGCAGAGATAGTCCATCCCGGAAGAATAGTTCCCGCCACCTGCGAGATAGTGGATATTGCAGGCCTTGTCAAGGGAGCCTCCAAGGGCGAGGGTCTTGGCAACAAGTTTTTGGGCAACATCCGCGAGACCGACGCCATCATCCATGTGCTGCGCTGTTTTGAAGACGACAACATCACCCATGTCGATGGCAGCATCGACCCCATCCGCGACAAGGAAATCATCGACACCGAACTGCAACTGAAAGACCTCGAGACCATCGAGTCGCGCCTGTCGAAATAACAGAAGGTGGCGGCAGCCGGCAACAAAGACGCCAAAGTAGAAGTGTCTGTATTGCAAGCCTATAAAGAGGTGCTCGAACAGGGCAAAAACGCCCGCACCGTGCAGTTTGAGAGCAAAGAAGAGCAAGAAGCCGCCCGCAACCTGTTTCTGCTCACGGCCAAGCCCGTGCTCTATGTGTGCAATGTAGATGAGGCATCAGCCAAGACGGGCAACGACTTCTCGCGCCGCATAGAGCAGTTGGCCACCGAAGAGGGAGCCGAGGCCATGGTCATTGCCGCCCGCACCGAAGAAGACATTGCCAGTCTTGAAACCTACGAAGACAAGCAGATGTTCCTCGAAGAATTAGGCTTGCAGGAGAGCGGTGTCAACCGCCTCATCAAGAAGGCCTACGCCCTGCTCAATCTGGAAACCTTCATCACCGCAGGCGAGATGGAAGTCAAGGCCTGGACCTACCACAAAGGCTGGAAAGCCCCCCAGTGTGCCGGTGTCATCCACACCGACTTCGAGAAAGGCTTCATCCGTGCCGAGGTCATCAAATATGCCGACTACATCGCCTACGGTTCCGAGGCCGCTGTGCGCGAAGCCGGCAAGATGGGCATCGAGGGCAAGGACTATGTGGTGCAAGACGGCGACATCATGCACTTCCGTTTCAATGTATAACACACATTCCGCGCATCACCCATGAACCTGCTCAACTACATCATCTGGAACCCCGATGTCAA
>SFEK01000077.1 GCA_004557285.1 Bacteroidales bacterium
TGTCTTCAATTTCTTCCTGATTGAGACGTTTCAAGCTTAGGAAGATACGTCCTTGCTCACGGTCAACACGGCACACCATGACTTTCACTATGTCTCCATACTTGAAAACCTCCTTCATATTGGGATTGGGAATGTCCCAACGCACCTCAGAGCGGTGTAAAAGTCCGACAACGCCTTCGCTGATTTTGATGAAGGCTCCAAATTCAACGATGTTGAAAACCTTACCGGTTAGTATATCTCCTTCGTGATAGTCATTGATGCACTTCTCATAAGGATTGGCTTCACCGGCCTGACGGATGCTGGCACGGATTTTTTCAATACCACCCATGTTCGTGATGCGTACCTGCACCTGTTGGCCAGGATAGTAGTCGCTGGTAGTCGCATTCAGACTCCACGAGAGTTCTTGCTGCGGTACCATCGCATACAATTCGTTGTCCGGCATATAGACAAGCAAGCGCCCGTCGTAGATCTGGACTACGACAGCGTTGTACACATCGCCTATGGCAAGCTTGCTATAGGCTTCTTTGACAAACTCAATGTGAGACACCAGGATCTGTGCGTTTTTGACAGAACGCACATACACCTGCATTTCCTTCCCAAGTACCTTATCGGGGGTGTGGCTTTTCTTGTAGTGCGCCAAGGTGTTGGGAAGGAAAGCATAAGTTCCGAGGACAGAAACGGTATAACCGCCTTTCTTGCTGGCTAACACCTGGCAGGTAAGGGGAAGTCCCTGCTCTAAGGCTCGCTCTATGCGCTCCCAATCATCGTGCGCAAGATAGGATGCTCGCTTTGGAGGTGCTTCATTTGATTCTTCGGCTTCAGTCGCTGTAGTCTGTACACCTTGCTTCTTGTGAGAAGCGAACAGGCCCTTGGCCCATTCGGATAGTCTTTCAAACATTGTAATGAGTTTTTGAATGAAACAAAAACAACCACGCTCGAATTGACCTCATGTCTCTTACAGCGGTCGAGACGTGAGGTCAATACCAGCATGGTTGCGGTTATATGTTGCTCAGGCAGTTCCTTCTGGTTCAAGTGTTTCACTCCTTGAGGCAGATGGAACAGCCCGAGGCAAGTTTCCTATTTGTTGAAGATCGTGTGCATCACGAAGAGGTTTACGGCAACGGCCACCACTCCTGATGCTGCATAAAGCAGATTCTGCTGCCATGTGAATTGCTGAAGCATATCTGCTACGGCAATTCCTGCATACGGCAGCAACAGTACCGTTGTCAGCAGTCCAGGGATATAGCCTTTAACAGCCAATGCCTGAACTGCGTGAACCACAAGGTGGATGCAGAACCCCCATGTCAGTGCAAACAATGGAACCTGCGTAGGTCCATAGATTGCACAGATGACAGCAAGGCTGATGAGTAACAGCTCTTCTGCAACGATGATGCAGAAACTTCTGTTGCTCATATCTCTCAGATGGACGAGCATAGGACGCATGTTCGGGTACATGCGACCAATGCGGTCGGCATTGAGTCTTGCCCATCGCTGTCGCTTGGCTATCTCTTCTATGTCATGGAAGAGAAAGGCAAACGGTAGGGAAAGGTATATCAATATGCTAAACATTATTCCTGGGGTGCTGTGAGGGATTGTTTGGTGCGTTTGTCATCGAGTTCTTTCCGGGAATGGCCACGGTTCAAGTTCACACCGGCGGCTGTGAGGACATTGAAAACGCTCTGGCGGCTCTTGAAACCACTCATCTTCCAGATTTTCTCTATGCTTTCGCCCTGTTTGTACATCCGGACTATTTTGTTGTTGCGGTCGCTCTTGGACTGGCTGACGGTACGTGGGTGCTTGCGTGCCCTGAGCTTGGCTTCGTGCTCGTGTGCCTGACGGAGTGCCATGGCTTCCGTTGGCAGCGTCGCAAGCATATCCATGAAGTCGGGCAAGGTCTTTTGCGCAAAGAGCTTGCCACTAGTGTCCATCTCGTCGTGGATGCTGATAACTGTAACCTTCTCCCTGCGGAGATAGTCACAGAAGACGGACAGTTCCCTGCAGCCTCGGACGGCATGAGAGAATTTGCTGATGACAATTTCATCGCCACAAGCAAGCTGCTCCAGCATATCCTTCCATTCTATGCGGCTCTTCTCATTGCGCTCGTCTTCTATGTAAATGGTGCAACAGCCGTGCTCCTGCATCCATTGGATGTCGGCTTTCAATTCCTGTTCAAGATGCTTGAACGACATGATATATCCTACTCTTGCCATATCATTGGTGTTTGATTGTGGTGCAAAAGTACAAATAATACTTGAAATAGAATTGGACTTTAAACATAATTTATAATTAGACCTTAATTTTCTTTGTTTTGCGGTGGCCATGACCACCTTTTGCTTCATTGCATAAACGCATAAAATAGCCTTAAGTTATTGATATTACGTGATGAAATCAGACACTTGGTTTTCCATTATCGTTTTTAGTATAGTATGTGTTATATATGAAAGGAAAGAGTGGCTAAAGTCTAATTTTGTGTATGTACATTTGCATAGAATTTCACATAGAACTGGATATGCAAATCAATTCGAGACTCACATCTTTCAAATGCAATCTGCGGCAAGTCAAGCCTTTTGCCCTGTCGCTCGTGATTATCCTTGTGGCATCAGTTGCCATTTGCAGCTGTGGTGACAACAGCAATGGCATTGAAATCACGGATGCCAAGTCTGCTCTGAAAGCGCATAAGGCTTTCCTTGTGAAGACCTCTCAGATGAAGGAAACGGACATCAAGCATTTGGTGGCCCTGACCAAAGAGTGGGAAGTGCTTTCTGACACCCTCAGAAACCACATACAACCTGACACGGTCAGCCATCCTGTGTATGGCCGTCTGGTCTATGAAGACCTGCAGGACTCCATCGTAAACCGATTGGAGAACATCGTGGATGCGGAAGTGCGTTCCTTCGAGGATGTCGTGGCCGTTAGAGATGCCTTGTTCGACCAACCCGTAGATAGCATGTTCCGAGCGACGAGCATTGAAGTACAGAAGTTCTTCGATACCCTGGACATGGCACAGGTACCGGAACAGTCCAAGGAAGAGGCTTTGGCAAGCTACTCTTCGCTTATCAAGAGCTACCTGGATAAAGGCATCAAGTCAAAGGCGGACATACAACGCTTCATTCGTTCAGAAGACATTGTGTTCCGGAGTTTCCTGGTGCATCTTCATGAATTGGGCACGACTCCGCTTAAGAACCTTACGGTTTCCACCGAAAAGGTGTGCGGCCTGGTGTTTCAGTCTGGAGCTAACGACCAAATGCCGCCAGAGACCCCTCTAGTATATATGTTCATGCGCACGAACAGACGGGTCATACAGAATGCCATGACTTGTCTTGCAGACATCAATGACGGACGTGTTACCTCCAAAAGTGAACAGGCGATTGTCTATCAGTGGATGATGATGAAGCCTTTCTTCATCATGGACGAACTATCGCTATCGCTTCTGAGTGACAAACAGAAGGAGGATGTGCTCAAGTTGGCACATGAACTGCCCTCCGCAGCGGCGAAACTGCAGAGGGGTATGGGATGGTCGCCATTGCCCATGGAGGAGATACCGAACGAGATTATCAAGGAACTTGTCATCAGCAGATAAGCATGGAGGAAACCATTTACAAGTTTGAAATTGCCATGTCGCTCATGGCTCCTGGCATCATAGACACCAAGGCGGTGGAAGAGAATGTACTCTACGATGACAAGGCGGTGGTACGCTACAGACTGCATCGTCCCTTCACCATCCAGGAAATCATCGACAGACTGGAGGAGATAGACCGCATGATGATGCTATACTACCTCGTACCGAGGAAGGAGTCACAAATCGGACGCTGCTGTTCGTTCTACTCGAACAACAAACACGGACCGATGTACCGCATCAACTTTTATACGGAACGTGACGGCAAGTGCCATGACATCACCGTCATCTTCTTCATATCTCTCGAATATATGTATCAGGACATCATCCGTGAACATGGACGCATCCAGCTGCATGGCAGATTGGAATATCTTCGCCCCGAGCGAAAGGTGATTGCGGACTTCATGTGATTGACATTTACACATCATAGACTATGACTTGGATTATTTTGCAACTTGCTTTCCCTATTGTCTTCGTCGGGATAGCACTCCATATATATCGTTTTAACCGTGCTTTGCTCGTGGGTTTCAGAGAACAGCTGGCGGTAAGCCCGAAAGGAAGACGTTTCGTCGCTCTGACGGCTCTGCTTACTCTCCTCATATACCATTTTGTGGCTTTATGTGGCACGGCGAACCCTCTGCAACTGCTGCCGTCGAGCATCATGGCATTCGCCCTGTTTTCACAAAGATTCGGTGAACGCATCATCCGTTTCTTCCAGGACAGATGCTGGGGCTTCTTCATATTTGTGGTGGCACTGGCCGGATTTTTCATGCCGATGATGGCCCCGTTGGCGGTGACATTGACAGTGCTGCTCATCGCATCATGGATATATCCTACGGAGGAACTGATGCATGAGGTGTCTGAACGTGGTGACACATCAGACATCATTGAAGAAACCATCGAGGGACTCAATGGGGTGTTTGGGACTGGACTATATGTTGCCAATCCTGAAAAAACGCAGGTCTCCAATGACAACGGAGATGCGTCATCCGATGCAGATGACAGTGAAGCACTCGTGGATGAACATGTGGAAGAGAATTTGGACGATGCTTCAGCTTCTTCAGGGCAGCCTTCTGAAAAGGCTATCCGCAACAGGAAGAACCGCGAGAAGGAGCGTGAGCACCAACGCAAGCGGGCAAAGCGGAAAGCAAGACGTGCCAAAAATGGACGCTGACCGTTCAGACAGAGGTGCTTTCCCTTCTGCCTATGACAGTCAGATGAGACTTTTACCTTATGTGGAACTTTTTACTGTAGAACAATGATAAACCAACTTGAACCAAAACACTTGGGGATAAGCAATAGCTTGCTTGAGTTTCTTGCTCCTGAAGAGGACAGGAAGCTCACCAAGCTGGAGGCTTACAGAGACCTTCTGGAAATGGCGACACATTTCAAGGGGCATGTAAGCTGCTATGGCCAGGAGTTCGACCTGGTGCCGGGTGAGATCATCACCTCCATCAGCGAACTCGCCAAAAAATGGCGATGGCAACGGGCGACCGTCCGCAAGTTTGTGGACTCGCTTGTGGAACTGGGGCAGGTCATTCACACACCGCAGGTGAAGTGCAGCCGCGTGGAGCTGGTATCGCTACGCTTCAAATGGCTCCCGACAGACCATCCGACAAACCTGCTGGATGACGCTGCCTTTGCCAAGGGGGACATGCCACTTGCCGCATCCGGTCAGATGACCGCATCCGTCATCAGTGAACTTTCCGGACAGTTTGCCAGAAACGCTTCCCCGATGACGGACGGCGACGGCAACATCCTCTATACCTCTCAACAGAGATGCGAAGTGGCATCACTGTATATCGAGGCGATGATGATTGCGTTCAGACATCTTATAGTGGATGTGTACACATCCGAAACGGAGAAATCCCTGCTGGACGCTTACTACAGGATCTGCCACGGCAAACCTGAAGAAGCGGCAAAGCTGATGGTTGCGCTCTTCAACGATGAAGGACACAACATCAACCTCATGGTCTGGGAGACCTACGGCGATACGAGAGACGATGTCACACGTATCTTTTCACAGGCTTTCCGTGAACTGTCAGCGCGGCTGCCAGTGGATTATACCCCAACAGATTCCGAGGACAAGCCTGCGGAAACAGATGGGGTGAAGGCCAAGTGCAGAACCAAAGACCGCCCTGCCGATAACATTTGACAATGATGTCGTCAGTGTGGCTTTGCCTCCGGTCTGCACCTTTGCCTTCGTGTGCGCCATAGACGCATTCTACGGCAAAGCATTTCCCCTTTCTTTTCTGTTTCACCTCCCGTAAGGGCATCATAGTGGGCTTGCCCGCAAGGGGGCATCAGACGTGTCTGCTGCCACTACCAAAAGGGAGTGGGGAGCATAATCCCCACTTTTCTGCCGAAAAGGTGGAGCGTGACCACTCGTAGGGAGCAAGCTCGGTCACATGATACCTTCGGGTGAGAAGGGAAAGTAGGGAAAGAGGCATGCAGCGGATGCCTCGCTGGATGTGGAATGCGTGCCTGACACTACGCAGGACAGAGGGCACGGACTGTAGGGAAAAGGCTGCACTGACGGCAATATAATATCATAGATATGGCAAGTGGACAGAAACAGGTCATGGACATCAAACCCGGCAAGGGAATGACCGTGAACGAAAGCAACGAACACCAACGGAAATGGAATGACCATACGAAGGAGGTGCAGATGGGACGCAGGGAGTATGACCCTACACGCGACCATCTGAACTTCGAGATTGCCAAAGGTGGTAAGATACAGCCCATCGACAAATCGAAGTCCATTCCTGAACGTATGGCGGAACGTCTTGCGGAACTGGGCATCAAAGACCCCAATGAGGGGAAGGAAACACCGACGCGCAACACGCTGACGAAAATCATCTTTTCTGGCAACCATGACCGCATGGTAGAACTCGCCTTTGGCACTCAGGATGTGGACTTGGATCGTCAGAGAGACAACTCCCATGTCAAACGTATGCCGGAAATCGAACAATGGGCATTGGATATGTACCGCTTTGCATGTGAGCAATGGGGTGAGGATAACATCGTAGGGTTTTATGTACACCTCGATGAGAAATGTCCACATATTCACTGCTCCGTGCTGCCGATTACGGAGAAGGGGAAGTTGTCCCATAAGAAGGTGTTCCATGGGGAGTCGAAGGAGGCTATGGCGAAGCATCTGTTATATCTTCACGATGAGCTCGCCAAGGTGAACGCCAAGTGGGGACTTGAACGAGGATCTGACATCAGGAAGACGGGAGCGAAGCATTGCTCACCAGAAGAGTATCGCAGACAGCTGGCACAACAGCTGGATGAACTTGTGCGCAAGATACAGGATGGCGAGATGACGCTGGAGGAAATCCGTAAGCAAACGGTGATTGCTGAGCGTAAGCTGAAGTCGTTCACAACGATGATCAAAAAACTCACGGCGCGTCAGGAGGAACTGTCGAAACAACGTGACGAACTGCTCTGTGAATACAACAAGACGGATGCAGATAAGACACGTCTGGAATCTGAAATCGCCAAGACGGAACAGGAGCTTGCAGATGTGAAGGAGAAACTCACAAGCCGACAGCTTCAACTGTCTGCCACCGAACAGGAACTGGATGTGCTCAAAGAACAGGTGAAGAAAGCCAACGCACAATTCAAGGAGATGGACTCGCAAGTGGGACGATTGACAGGTGAGTATTCACAGCAAGTGGAGCTGCGTCTGAAATCGGTAGCGATGGATGAGATGGTAAGCACGGTGCATGATATGCTCACGCTGACAGACAAGCCCGAGGTGAGGACGGCGCTTGACAACACCCTCGCCAAGGAGTTTGCCTTGCGCTTCAACGAGATCGTGCGATGCGCCATCCTGCTATCTGTCGGTCTCGTTGACCAGGCGACGCAGTTTGCGGAGAGCCATGGCGGCGGTGGCGGCGGAAGCAGTCTCCCATGGGGAAAGAAGGATGACGAGGATGACCGCAAGTGGTTGATGCGATGCCTTATGCAAGGGGCACGCATGATGCACCCACGTGGCATCCAGAAAAAGAAACGATAGTATATGTGCCCAGATAGCAGGTGGACATCTGCCTGCCTGCTGTGTGGACACGTTTTTCATATTCAGACAGGACTTTCATAGAAATCATTTAATCAACAACATCATGTATAGACAACTTGCTATAGTCTGCGCTGCGGCCTTGTGTGCCACATCACAGGCAACAACAACAAAGGCTGACATCGACTCTGTGCGTATCGCAAAGGCTCCCGCTTCGGAGCTGATGCTACGTCCCATCGAGCCGACGTATCTGTCTGGCGTAACAGAAACATCACCCTGGAAAGGGAACTGGTTCCTCTCGGCAGGGGCTGGCGTGAATGTGTTTGCAGGAAACCCGTTGGGATGTGGGGATATGTTCGACCGAATGAAGCCGGCGTTCACATTCTCTCTGGGCAAATGGTTCACACCTTCCATCGGCGGTAGAGTGGCTTTCAGCGGATTCCAGATGAAGGATGCGTGCTTTGAGACTGCGGATTATCAGAGCTTACACGCTGACCTCCTATGGAATATCGCCCCCTATATATACAGGAACGACCAAGACCCGCGCTGGGAGTTCTCACCATATCTTGGAGCGGGCATCATTCATAATGACAAGGCAGGGACGCATCCATTTGCCATGTCGTATGGTTTGAAAAGCAGTTATAGAATGACGAAACGCCTACACCTAAACTTGGAACTTGGAGGCACCACCACTTTCAGAGATTACGACGGCCTCGGCGATTCCCGTAAGTTGGGCGATAACGTCTTCTCACTGACTGCCGGACTTTCCGTTACAATAGGCAAGACTGGCTGGAAACGTGTGATTGATGCCAGACCTTATATGGCACAGAACGACTGGCTGATGGGGCACGTTGCGCTGGTCAGCGAGCAGAATCAGAAATACGCGAAACGACACGACAAGGATAGCCGTGTGATTGCAGAGCTGAGAAAGATTCTGGAGATCGAAGGGTTACTGGAGTCGTACAAGGACAGGTTGAAGGGATTGGACGGTGATAGTGTGGCAGCCACTCAGGTCTATCCTTACAACAACTATTCTGGGTACAACAGCCTCATGGCTCGACTCCGTAACCGTAAGTGGAATGGTGACAAGGACTTCACCGATGGCATTTCAGACAATATGCAGAACCTTGAAGGATCCGTAGGTATTGGTGATGCCAATGCGTACGACAATGCCAGTCCTTCAGACATTGCTATGTGGAACGATTACCTCTTGGCAATGAGCCGTAACCGTGAGTGTATCGGTACACCTGTCTATTTCTTCTTCCGTCTGAATACGGCAGACCTGACAGATGCTTCACAGTCTCTTAACATCGATCAGATAGCTCGCATCGCTAAAAAGTATGACCTGCGAATCCGCATCACAGGTGCTGCTGACAGCGCAACGGGGTCTTCCTTCCTTAACGAGAAACTGAGCCGCGACCGTGCTAACCACATCGGTATTCAGCTTCAGGAACGTGGCATAGAGAAGAGCCATATCGTTATGATAGGGAAAGGTGGCATTGCAGATTTCTCACCAAACGAGGTGAACCGTCATAC
>SFEK01000078.1 GCA_004557285.1 Bacteroidales bacterium
CAAGCAAGCTTGATGATTTTGCACTCAACTTGCACTAACTTTGCATAAGTTAGGAGGAAAAGTATAAGTTAGGAGGCATCTATGCAAAACATGGACATTAAACACGGTGAATTATGAAAAGACTGATCACGACATGGATTATAGCACTGCTGGTGATACCCACAACATTGCTGGCAGACAATTATACACAGCTATGGAAGAAAGTGAATGAGGCCAGAGACAAGGATTTGCCCAAAACGCAAATCGCACTCCTGCAGAGCATCATCGACAAAGCCACAGCAGAACAGGAATATGGCCATCTGCTCAAGGCTGAGACCATGATGGTCACCACATGGTATGCCCTATCGACCGACTCGCTGCAGCCGCAGACAGACCGGCTGATGGCCAAGGCTGAACAGGCGGCACAGCTCGACTATCCCCTGTCGGCCCTTTACTATGCCACCTTGGGCAAACTGTATCAGGAGGTTCACCCTTATGATGCCTCCTACAAGGCATTGAGCGATAGCTGCTTCGACAAGGCACTCGCCCACCCTGCCCTGCTTGCTGAGCAAAAGGCCACCAACTATACGCCCTACATCGTCAACGGCAGAGACAGCCGGATATTCAACAACGACCTGCTGAGCCTTATCGGATATGCCGCTGAAGATTATCAGACGATGCATCAATATTATGTCACTACTCCCAACAGGCAGGCCGCTGTCATCACCGCACTCGATATGGTGAACAAACAGGCTGAGCGTTCAGGCGAGATGTATGTTTATACGCTCAAGAAATCGCACTATGCCGTGACACTCGACTCGCTCATCAACACGTATGAAGACTTGCAGGAATGTGGCGAAGTGGCCATTGCACGCCACGAATTGATGAAGAAGTGCAAAGACGTGAGCACCAAAGAACTGATGGATTATGCCAACTGGGCCTTGGGCAGATGGGGCAAATGGTCGCGTGCCAATGTGCTGCGCAATGCCATCAAAGACATGACCAACCCGCAGGTGACAGCGGAAATCAAGAACAACAAGGTGGACACCTACCAACCAGTGATGATCGAAACCAAATGCAGAAACATCAACCGCCTCAACGTGAAGGTGACGCCGCTTTCGGTAGGGGGCGACACGAAATGGTCGCCCGACAACAATGCCGACTATGCCCAACTGCTGAAAACCGTCAAGGCACCGGCTGTGTTGAACACGTCGATCAGTTATCGCGGACAACCCGACTACGAGGAATGCAAAGACTCCATCTGCATAGGAACACTGGCCAAGGGTGTATATCTCGTGGAAATCAGTACCGACAACAAGAACGTGCAGCCCAAGCGACAACTGCTGCATGTGAGCAACCTCACCGTCGTCAACCAGAAATTGCCGGGCAACATGGTGAGATTTGTCGTGGTTGACAACAAGAGTGGCAAACCTGTGCCCCATGCCAAACTGGCCATCAGCACCACCAACGCTGACAAGAACGTGGTGGTGGAATGTGATGAGAAAGGCGAAATCATGTACAAGCAGAACAAGGGCAGCATCTCATTCGTGCGCCCCTACACTGCCGACGACAACGCTGCGCCGGCCGCCTCGGCATGGAACAATTTCTATTATAACGAGAACAAGACGTCGCTCAATATGGTCAACGTGTTTACCGACCGCAGCATCTACCGCCCAGGGCAAACCGTACATGCCACCGTATTGCTCAGCAACATCAAACAAGGCACCACGCAGACTGTGATGGAGGGAAAAACGCTGAAACTTGCCCTGCGTGACGCCAACCACAAAATGGTGAGCGAAACGACAGTGACCACCGACAGCTATGGCACCGCAGCTGCCGACTTTGCACTGCCCACGGCTACACTTACAGGAAACTTCTGCATCAGCGTGAGTGGAGAGGGCAACACACAGGCCTTTTTCAAGGTGGAAGAATACAAACGGCCAACCTTCCAGATAGTATTCCCGGAAATCAACCAGCGTTACCACGAGGGTGACACCTTAGAGATCACGGCCCATGCCAAGACTTTTGCAGGAGTGCCTGTGCAGAATGCCACGGTGAAATACACCGTGAACCGCAAGCAGTCGCTGTGGTGGCGCAACTGGAATATGCAAAGCCCATCAACCGACGATGATTATCCGATAGAAGCCAAGGGCTATACCCATGAAGACGGCAGTTTCAAAATCGTGATGCCCATGCTGTTGCCCGAGAGCAACCGCGACAACGACGGGGCAAAACCCAAGTACACCTGTCCACAATTCTACAATATCGTCGCAGATGTTTACATCACCGACCAGGCTGGCGAGACACAGCATGGCACGTTGAGCCTGCCCATCGGCAACAAGCCCACGGTGCTCAGTTGCGATCTGCCCGAAAAGACGGTGAGCGACAGCCTCAACACCATCCGTTTCTCATTGAAAAACTTTGCGGGCAGAGACATCGATGATGTGGTGAACTATTACATCGACAATCCACAGAACAGTTTTTCAGCCAAAACCAACACCATAGTACCCATCAACTGGCACTCGCTCGGACTGCTCACATCGGGCAAGCACCGCCTGGTGGCCGTGTGCGGCAATGACACGTTGCGGCAAGACTTCATCACCTTCAGCATGGCAGACAAGAAGCCATGCATCAACACCGACGACTGGTTTTATGTATCATCCACCCAATTCCCCTCAGACGGCAGTCCCGTCTATCTGCAGGTTGGCTCATCTGCCCCCGACACACACATCCTTTACACCGCCATCTCGGGCGACAGCATCATCGCCAACAGCTGCAACTACCTGAACAACGAAGTGGTCACCCACAAGATTGTCTATGACGAGAGCTACGGCAACGGTCTGCTCGTGAACGTGGCATGGGTCAAGAACGGCAAGGTATATACCCATTCTGCCGAACTGCGCAAGCCTCTGCCCGACAAGAAACTGCGCATGGCATGGACCACCTTCAGAGACCGCCTCACACCAGGACAGCAGGAAGAATGGACACTGAGCATAAGCCAGCCCGACGGAACGCCTGCCGAAGCACAGCTCATCGCCACACTCTATGATGCATCGCTCGACAAGATAGCACCACACCAGTGGCGAAACCAAGACCCACGCTGGCTCAACATGCCCAGTGCCTCGTGGAGAACCGGCAATGGCCATCCCCTGTGGTTTGAATCGAAGGCCAACATCAAATATTTCTATGTGCAGCCACTCAGCTACAACTACATGGACTTCTCTTTGCCCTACGGCAATTATTTCTGGGCCTACGGTTCGACACCCATGAGGAATGGCAAGTTCGCCAGCAAGCAAAGGTTGCTCAATGTCGCTGTCACCGAGGCGGCCTGCGACCTATCGGCCAGCCCGACGAAATCAGCAGCCCCCAAAGTGGCAGGACAAGGCGGACAGATGAACGACCAAACAGCTGAAAACGAGGAGACTGCTGCCCAGGAGCACACTGGCGGCAACAGCAATGCCCTCAGAGAAAATCTCAACGAGACGGCTTTCTTCTATCCTGCCCTCACGACCAATGCCAAGGGCGAGGTGAACATCAAATTTACCCTGCCTGAGAGCGTCACCACATGGCGTTTCATGGGATATGCCCACGACAAAACGATGAACAGCGCATTGCTCACGGGCGAGGCGGTGGCCAGTAAAGCGGTGATGGTGCAGCCCAACATGCCACGCTTTGTGCGTGTGGGCGACAAGGCACACATCAGTTCGCGTGTGTTCAACACCACCGACAAACCGCTCAAAGGAACGGCCTGTCTGCAACTGATTGACCCCAACACCGAACGTGTGGTGACGGAAAAGAAGACGACCTTCGCCCTGAACGCCAACGGTACGACAGCCGTAGATTTCAGTTTTTCGGCCAACGGCACCTATCCGCTGCTCATCTGCAGGATTACCGCCACAGGCAACGGTTTCAGCGACGGCGAGCAACATTACCTGCCGGTGCTCTCTGATGAAGAACTGGTGACCAACACGCTGCCCTTCACCCTGCACGAGCAAGGCACAACCACGCTCAAGCTGAACCAGCTCTTTGCCGCTGACGGCAGAAACAAGAAGCTCACCATCGAATACACCAACAACCCTGCCTGGCTCATGATTCAGGCACTGCCCTATATCAGCGAGATGAAGGACGACAACGCCATCAGTCTCGCCACGACATACTACACCAACAGTCTTGGTGCATACATCATGCAGCAGTCGCCACAGATCAAGACCGTGTTTGAACAGTGGAAACGAGAGCAGCCCACCACCTCGCTGACCAGCAGACTGGCACAAAATCAGGAGTTGAAAGACATCGTGCTCAACGAGACCCCCTGGGTGAACGACGCCGACAAGGAGGAGGCACAACAGCAGCGCATGGCCAACTATTTTGAAGCTTCAACGCTGAACCATACCACCTCTGTAGCACTCGACAAACTGACCCAACTGCAGGGCAGCGACGGGTCATGGCGATGGTGGAAAGGCATGAGCCAAGGGTCGCCCCACCTCACGGCAAGCATCACCGAGATGCTGGTGCGCCTCAACCACAGCACAGGACAAGTCAAGGCCACTGCACCTATCATCGACAAAGCCCTGCGCTATCTTGGCGACATGATGGTGAAGACGGTCAACGACATCAAGAAGGCCAAGAAAGCAGGCAAACCCTATGACTTCGACCAGAATCTTGCCCTGCAATACCTCTACATCAGTGCACTCAATGGCCAGAAGCCATCAGCAGCACAACAAGAGGCGGCCAACTATCTGCTCAACCACCTCAAGCTGCAACAGTCGTCACTCACCCTCTACGGCAAATCACTCATGGCTGTGGTACTGGCACAGCGTGGCGACAAGAACACAGCAGAGCAATATCTTAAAAGTCTTGAAGAATATACTGTGGGCAATGAGGAAATGGGCTTGTATTATGACAGCAGGCGCGCTGCCTACAGTTGGTGCAACTAC
The DNA here is from genome assembly GCA_004557285.1 of Bacteroidales bacterium. Taxonomy (GTDB): domain Bacteria; phylum Bacteroidota; class Bacteroidia; order Bacteroidales; family Bacteroidaceae; genus Prevotella. Next base: position 4,914 of record SFEK01000078.1, read on the forward strand.
CGCATACCCACCCAAGTGGCTGTGATAGAGGCCATGCAGATGCTCAACGCCAAAGGCTATGCCAACACCATCAACGGCATGAAACGGTGGCTGCTACAACAAAAGCGTGTGCAGGGCTGGGACACCCCGCTGAACAGCATCAATGCCATCCACGCCTTTATCAACGGCAACACCCAAGTGCTGGCACAGGGCGAGGTTGCAGAAATGGCCATCGACGGCAAACGCATCGACATGCCCAAGGCCACAGCCGGACTGGGTTACGTCAAGACGGCCGTCAACGACAAACGCCCCGACCAACTGACTGTGAACAAGCGCAATGAGGGCACCTCATGGGGTGCCGTGTATGCCCAGTCGTTGCAAAAGGCCGACCAGATTGCAGCAGCAGCCTCAGGACTATCCATCAGGCGCGAGGTAGTAAGCCCCGACGGTTCACCCATGGGAACACTTCGTGTGGGCGACCGGGTGAAGGTAAGACTCACCATCAAGGCCGATCGCGACTACGACTTTGTGCAGGTAAAGGACAAGCGGGCCGCCTGTCTTGAACCCGCCACACCGCTCAGCGGATACAACAACGGTTACTACTGCACGGCGAAAGACTATGCCACCTCATATTATTTCACCAGGATGACCAAGGGCACCCACACGATAGAAACCACCTATTATGTTGACCGTGTGGGCAGCTACGACACCGGTATCTGCACCGTGCAATGTGCCTATGCCCCCGAATACGCCGCACGGGCAAACACTGTGCGCCTCACTGTAAACGAATAATAAAGCTATCAGCATCATGACAATGAAAAGAAATATCCTACTTACCACCCTGTTGGCCTGCACTACAAGTGCGACCATGCAGGCACAACGCATTACCGCCACCCACGAAATCATCGACTGTGGCAACGTGACCTACGAACAGCCTGTGACCGCCAAGTTTGAATTGCGCAACAAGGGCAACGACCTCGTCATCAGCAATGTGCGCACCAGTTGCGGCTGCGCCACTGCCACCTGGCCGCAAGGCACCATCGCCAAGGGCGACAAATTCGAGATAGCCGTCACCTATGATGCCCGGCAACTGGGACACTTCGAGAAGGATGTGGCCATCTACAGCAACGCCTCCGACCAGCCGTTCTATCTCAAGATGCGTGGCGTGGTGGTTGATAAGGCCGTTGAATACATGGGCAACTACGAGTTTACCATCGGCTGTGTACGCACCGACAAGAACGACGTGGAATTTGACGACGTGAACAAAGGCGAGCGTCCAGAGCAAAAGATACATTTCGTGAACAACGGCACCAAGCCCATCAGTCCTGTAGTGATGCACTTGCCCTCCTACCTGTCGGCCACCGTTTCGCCTACCACCGTTTCGCCAGGCCGCACAGGTGTCATCACGCTCTCGCTTAACTCACAGAAACTGCGCGACTACGGACTGACCCAATCGTCGGTATATCTCGGCATGTACCCCGGCGACAAGGTGAGTGCCGACAAAGAGATTACCGTCTCGGCCGTGTTGTTGCCCGGATTCAAGAACTTGTCGGAGACACAGAAGCTCAACGCCCCCACCATCTGGCTGTCGCACGAGGAGCTGAACCTCGGCGAATTTGGCGACAAGCAGGAGAAGAGCGGCACCATCATCATCGAGAACCACGGCAAGTCGGTGCTCGACATCAGCAAAATGCAGATGCTCACCACAGGATTGAAGGTGAAGCTCAACAAGACAAGACTTCAGCCGGGAGAATCGGCCAAACTCAAGATTACGGCGCAGCAGAAGCTGCTGAAGTTGGCCAGAAGCCAACCCCGTGTGCTGATGATCACCAACGACCCCGAACGTCCTAAAGTGATGATCAAGGTCGTGACCAAACAATAGCGACAAAAACATTAAAAACAACACATATCATGGAACATCCAGAAAACAGCAAAGAATACAAGGGACTCACCGTCAATGCCGGCATAGAGCAACCCTCCACCATCAACCCCTATCTCAAGAGAAGCCGCTACAAACGTCAGGAACTGTCTGTGGCCGACATGGTAGAAGGCATTGTCAAGGGCAATGTCACCATTCTCAGTCAGGCAGTCACCCTGATAGAGAGTGTCAACCCCAGCCACCAGCAGAAGGCACAAGAGGTGATAGAGAAATGTCTGCCCTACAGTGGAAATTCTGTGCGCATAGGCATCAGCGGTGTGCCTGGAGCAGGAAAGAGCACCTCCATCGACGAGTTTGGCGTTCATGTGCTCGACCGTTTTGGCGGCAAACTGGCCGTATTGGCCATCGACCCCAGTTCTGAACGTTCAAAGGGCAGCATTCTCGGCGACAAGACCCGCATGGAGAAACTCGCCCTGCGCAAGGAGTCGTTCATCCGCCCCAGTCCATCAGCAGGCTCATTGGGCGGTGTGGCCCGCAAGACCCGTGAAACCATCATCCTGTGCGAGGCGGCAGGCTACGACAAGATATTTGTAGAGACTGTGGGTGTGGGCCAGAGCGAAACGGCCTGCCACTCCATGGTGGATTTCTTCCTACTGATACAGCTGGCAGGCACAGGCGATGAACTTCAGGGCATCAAGCGAGGCATCATGGAGATAGCCGACGGCATCATCATCAACAAGTGCGACGGCAACAACGTGGAGAAATGCCAGATGGCAGCCACCAGTTTTCGCAATGCCCTCCACTTCTTCCCTGCCCCCGACAGTGGCTGGCAGCCCAAGGTGCTCTGCTACAGCGGATTCTACGGCACAGGTGTCAAAGAGGTGTGGGATATGGTGTATGAATATATCGACTTTGTCAAGCATAACGGCTATTTTGACTACCGCCGCAACGAGCAGAGCAAATACTGGATGTATGAGACCATCAACGAGCAGTTGCGCAGCAACTTCTACAACAACCCCGACATACAATCACACCTGCTGTCTTCTGAGCAGGCGGTGCTGGGCGGCATGAAGACCAGTTTTGCAGCAGCCAAGGATTTGCTCGACATGTATTTCAAAACCGATACCCCTACATGATGATACAGATAGAAATAGACAGTGGCAGTGGTTTCTGCTTTGGCGTGACCACCGCCATCAGCAAGGCAGAAGAAGAACTGGCCGCCGGCAAGACACTCTATTGTCTGGGCGACATTGTCCACAATGGCATGGAGTGTGAACGTCTGCGCCACATGGGGCTGATCACCATCAACCATGAGCAGATGCAGGCGTTGCACGATGTCAAGGTGTTGCTGCGTGCCCATGGCGAGCCACCGGAGACATACGCCCTGGCCGAGCGCAACAACATAGAAATCATCGACGCCACCTGCCCTGTAGTGTTGCAGTTGCAGCGTCGCATCAAAACCAAATTCGTCTCCTGTCCTGAAGCCCAGATTGTCATCTTCGGCAAACCGGGCCACGCTGAGGTGCTGGGACTGGTGGGGCAGACCATGAGCCGTGCCATCGTCATTGCAGGCATTGAGGATGCCAAACGCCTTGACTTTGACCGCGACATTTATCTGTACTCACAAACCACCAAGTCGCTCGACGAGTTTCACCACATCATCGACTACATCCAGCAGCACATCTCTCCACAGGCAGTATTCCAGAGTTTTGACACCATCTGCCGCCAGGTGGCCAACCGCATGCCCAACATCAGCCAGTTTGCCCGCCGCCACGACCTCATATTGTTTGTGTGTGGCCGCAAGAGCAGCAACGGCAAGGTGCTTTTCAACGAGTGCAGGAGCGTCAATGCCAACAGTCACCTCATCGAGGGACCCGACGAGATTGACGCCTCATGGCTCAACGGCGTGAGCACGGTGGGCATCTGTGGAGCCACCAGCACCCCCAAATGGCTGATGGAGCAATGCCGCGACAAATTGCAGCAAAAAGATTTCGGATCAATCCAAGCACAGCCGTAAAGGTGTGATATGTCAGCACCACATGCTCCAGATGTTGTACTTACAGCATCTGGAGCATGCCATATAAGCCCTGAGCCTCGTTTGGCTCAAATGGTTAATATTATTAAACGCAATCAGTATAACATTAAATAATATATAATTATCCTATAGTTCATCTAAGAAATAAGGTTGTTTTTGAATGGTAATGTATTAATATTATCTATCTTTGTACCTATCTCCGAAATAAAGAGGGAAAAAACGACCTTGACCGAAAGAGTGAACCTATAAGATAAAAATATGTTTAATGGTATAGTAAGATTTTCAGTACGCAAGAAACTCTTCGTGGCATTAACCACATTGTTTCTGCTTTTAGGAGGCATCTACGCCATGTTGA
>SFEK01000079.1 GCA_004557285.1 Bacteroidales bacterium
TAATATACTGAATGGTGAAGGCGGTTCTGACTATAATGTCTTTGGTGGAGGACTTTATCAGCGTACGGGTACTGTGTTTAACACTTCTGTGATTAAAAATAAGATAACTGGAAATGGTGGAGATAACAAGCAGGGTACTGGCGTGTTCTTTGAGAATGGTAGATTCTATAATAATACAATTACGGCTAATGAAGGACCATTGACACTTTATTCTGGTAGTTGGTTCTCAAATGGTCGAATAGATGTGTATAACTCCATTATTTATAATAATACAACAAACGGTAGTAAAGAATTTGATTGTACTACAGGTGCAGGTAATATAACTCTGAAAAACTGTCTGTTTAAGAATAAAAACAACCATAGGACTTTTGACAGTTCCTATACTAATGTTGATGCTTCCTCATTCGTATATATGGATGACAATGGAATGTCTGCCTCAGACCTCTTCAACGATGCCGACCATGGTGACTATAGTCTGAAAGAAGGGGCTATTGCCATTAATATGGGAACTGACCAGTTGGGTAAGAATATGGAGGGTACTGCCGATATTGTGCTTCCTTCATACGATGCGCAATATGCCGACCGCATTCAGGACTGTACGGTGGATATTGGTGCTTACGAATACAACGGAGCTTACGACATTACACCTGATTTGACATCGGTGCCGGGGCAAGCCATATATTATGTGACGCAAAACGGACGGGGAAATGCTTCGGCAAGTTCGCCGGAGAATGCCGCCTGCGCCACCAAACTGCAGAAAGTGCTCGATGCAGCAGGGCGATATATCTATCAACATTCAAAAGAGGCGAATTTCCCCGAGCGGATCATCGTGAAGTTAGCAGGAGACTACGATAAGACGGGATTTAAATATACTCCGCTCAACTCTACGGTGGATGCAGACGCCAACGCCACGGGCGAAGAGGTGGCAAGCACCTATTCTATTATCGTGCCGCGCGGCGTGGAGCTATGGGGCGGATATACCGATGACTATACATCGCCTGACGACAACGGATTCTATACCATAACCACTGGTGCAGAGGGAAACCGTGTCTATACCGACAACCGCGACGTGATGAAACACCACACGGTGCTGAGCGGCGAATTTGTGAAAGACGAACTGACGGTGAACGCCTACCATGTGGTGAATTTCACCGACCGTGTGTATGACGGCGAACACCAGCGCATGACAGCAACTGAGGGCGGCACCGACTATCTCTCATTGGCCGACTATGCCGGAAGCAGGAAAGCCGTGGTGGATGGCGTGTTCATCGAAGGCGGCATGGCGGTGGGCGAGAGCGACAAGAGCGACACTAAAAACCCTGACCCCGACCGCTATGGCGGCGCAGCCGTGGTGACAGACTATGCCCATGTGCGCAACTGCATCATACGCAAGAACACCGCGCTCAACGGCGGCGGCGCACTCTGCCTGAAGCCGGGTGCACTGGTGAGCGGATGCCTGATAGAGCTGAACGCTGCCACAGGCAACGACGGCAAGGGTGGCGGCATCTATGTGCAGCCATCTACACAGACAGCCAATGGCACCACCACATTCGACACCTCCAAGGCCCGTGTGCTCACCTCGACCATCGTGAACAACTGGGCACAAAACGACGGAGGAGGCATCTACTTCGGCAACGACGCCCCCAACCTGCGTGCCAACAGCGTGGTGCTGTGGAAGAACGACAGCAACGGCGAACTGAACGTGAGCGGACTGCTCGACCCCTTCAGTCAGACAGACGTGACGGGAGCGGTGGAAGACTATCCGCTGTCTTATTGCGCCGTGGAACTGCTGCGCGTGCCCGGCATCAACAACATCGACGTATCAAACAGCATGGAGCAGGGCGTGCGCTTTGAAGACTATACCCAAGGCGCCGCCTACAAAAACGACCAGTGGACAGACCCCGATGCCTTGGGATACTATTATCTCTCCGACTACTCCACCCTGGCGCGTGCCGGCATGTCGTATGGCGAATACGTTACGATGCGTGAGACATTCACCTCGTTGGAAGAGAGAGACTTTGCCGGAATCTGCCGCATGGAAGAGACGAATGGCGAGGATGAGAAAATCAACGAGGGCGACATCCTCAACAAGGACAACGAATATATCGAGATTGGCGCGCGCGCCTACAACGGTAGGCTGAAACTTGAGGTGAAGGAGGGGCTTATTATGCACCGCATCTATGTGTCGAAACAGGAGGTGAAAATGAATTATATCACCAAGCTGAAGACACTCACCAATAATGTCTATGCCCTGCAGGGCAGTTCACAGGCCTACCCCATGCACCGCTTGGACGATGCCTTGGAGTATGTGCGCGAGGTGAGGAAGAAGACGAAGACAGATGACAACGGAACCCACTATACCCACAACAACGAGTATTTCGAGATATTCCTCACCAAGGGAGAATATACTCCGCTGCGTACGGCAGCAGGACAGAAAACCAACTCACGAGGCAACACCTTCCTCGTGCCCGAAGGTGTGTCTATCTATGGCGGATTGGACACAGAGAGCGATGTGAAGAAAGGTGCCTTTTATGGGCAGATTGAGGATAAGTCAACTGAGACGAATGATGACATTCCTGCAACAAAAGATAGTAATGGCGATCCCACGGGTATGCCCACCATCGAGACTACTGCCACCACCGCCATTCTGGAAGCCCGCCAGCACTACGACATGAACAAAAACAGCATCATTGAGCCGTGGGAGTTCAAGAACCAGAGTCAGCTCTCGGGCAACGTGGTGAACAACAACGTGAAGCAGAACGTGTTCCATGTGGTGACCATCCTTGCCGATGAAGACTATGTGGGCGGTCTGCCGACAAAGAAGGCTGACGGCACAACAGCCCTTGACAGCAACGCTGATGCCATCGCTGATGCTTATGACAAATTATTGGAAGCTGAAAAAGTAAAGACTTATAGAGAGAAGGGTGCCAAGGTGGTGATTGACGGTGTGGAAATCAGGGATGGCCGTGCCCTCGGCTATGAGGAGGCGGCAGAAGACACCCGAACCTTCTATCGTGGCGGCGGCATCTTGGTGTTCGGCAACTGGACGAAAGGCCAGAAGTTAAAACATGTGGACACTTATCCCCGTGCCGTGGGCTATCGCAACATTCCGTTGGAGGTGCGCAACTGCCAGTTTGTTGACAACGGCGCACGCCTTGGCGGCGCCATCTACAGCGACTCGGAGGTGAGCATCGTGCAAAGCTCGTTTGTGCAGAACTTTGCAGAGGGAAAGATGGAGACGGTGACTATTACAGACAGTAGCGACCCTGACAATCCAAAGACAACGACAACGAAACAGAATATTTCCTACCCAGGTCGTGGCGGTGCGCTGAACCTCAGCTATGAGGCAAGCATCGTGAACACCATCTTCGCCAACAACGAGGCACGCCGTGCCTCTACCTCTACCGATGCCACGAACGAGGGCATGGGATGGGGTGGTGCCGTGTCGATGGGTGACTATGCCGCCCTCAACATGCTCAACTGCGATGTGGTGAAAAACAAGGCTGTGGCCTATCCCGCTGTCTATCTGTTCAAGGCCAACCAGGGAGGTGATGTGTCATCTGCCACAGACGACACGCAACTCAAGGCCGACAACCCCACGAAGATAGTGAACACCGTGCTCTGGGGCAACGTGGCGGATGCCTCGCAGACACCCGAACGCCAGAAGGTGGTGAACTACAGGACGGACGACCCGAGCGATAACTCCAGCTCTACGGACACCTCTGATGCCGAAACCCTCTGGTTCTGTGCCTATGAACAGGGCAAGGGCCTGGAGCCCAAAGTGCTATCTACAGATGAGGTGGACTTGCGTAGCGTGGAATACAAAAAGGACACCTACATCCCCTACGCATGGAAGTCTATTATAACAACAGAAGGTAATACTGCCAGTGCATATACCAACAACATCATCATCAGCTCGCAAAACGAGGTGACGGGTGGACCCAATTTCATCAAGCCCTCTACCATTGCAGGCTGCGACGGCTACGATGTGAGTGCCGACTGGATGATAGGACGCATCAACAACCTGGTGGACAACGGATGGACCTATCTGCAGCAGAACAAAGACAAGGATGGATATGACAAAGTGAAAAAAGCGGATTACCCCGAACCAGTATATGACGGTAGCGGTATCTATTATACAGTAACCTATAAAATCCTTGGCGACGACCTGTTGCCCATCGGCGAAGACCAGTATATGTCTTACGCCAATGCCGCTTTGGGCAGCTCTGCCGACGACCAGCGCATCAAGCGCATCAGCAACGACCCCAACCCCACGCACGAGCAGTCGTATATCGACATCGGCGTGTATGAATACCAGCACCAGGTGCTCGTGCCTGCAAAGGTGGGCGACCTCGACCTGCTGTGGGTGACCGACCAGGAGCAGAGCGGCGTGAAGGCCGACGGCAAGACCTTCGCCACGGCATCGTCTGACCTGCAGCGTGCCATCGAAACCTTGCTCTCCTATCGCAACGGCCACCGCAAGGAGATTCGTCTGCTCGCCGGAGAATACCAGCCCGTATATACCCTCAACGGAAACCTTGGATTCACCATCGACACCGAACATGTGAACGTGAGTGCCATCAATGGTACACAGGGAAAATACCAAGGCGTGGCCTCGCTCACCATACAAGGTGGATGGAGCAAGGAGGTGAAGGGGCAGTATAATGTTGACGAATATCCTGCCTACATCTACTCGTCGCAGCGCACAGGTGTGAAGGATGAAAACCTCGCCCATGTGTTTGTCATCAACAATGCCCAGCAGATAGAGACATTTACACCTACCAGTGGAGAAAAAACGCACAAATACACCGACCATGTGGTGCCCATCACCTTGGAGGGCATCGTGTTCTGCAATGTCATCGGCAAGGTGCACAACGACTTCACCGACAACACGAAGAAATGCCGTGGCGGTGCCGCCGTGTATTACAAAGACCAGTATGATGTGGAGTTTAAAGATGAAACGCCTGCAGATGCAAAGGAGGATGTTAAACGCACCTCGTTTGTGAAAACGGATAGCTATGGCAAGGCCGAGCGAAGCACCACAACCCTGCTGAATGCCCCGGGCACTGGCACTGGCGAAAGCAATTGGAATGCTTTGAAAAACCATTGTCCCTCAAACCTCTTGGACAACAAGCTCACCATCCGCCAGTGCGGCTTCCGCTTCAACAGCATGAACCAGATAGCCACGGAAGGCGGTACAATGAACGAATCACCCAATCCCCTGCCTGCCGTCAGCATCGGCAAGGGCGGCGGCAAGACGCTCATCTACAACTCGGTGTTCCACACCAACGGCGGCGATGCCTTGGTGGCCACAGGCACAAGGGTGGTGAACTGCACCTTTGCCCAGAACTATGGCAACGTGAAATTCTATGACCACAGCAACAACAACCCCTCTGAAATGCACAACTCCCTGCTGTGGCTCAACCACAGGATTAAGGATGTCGCCATTCGCAGCAGCGTGCAATGGACGAATGATTCGGAATTTCTGGTAAACCCAGATAATTCATCAATCTCCTGGACAAATGATGCCACCATGGCTGCCACCACCAACCAGCAATATTTCACCTACAATGCCGCCACCACCCTGCCCAAGCCAGTTGACAACACGAGCGCAACCCTTGATTACATCGACGGCACAGCAGCCACTGCCTACAACATGTATCTGAGCGAAACCAATGATGATGTCATCAGCGGACCCAACTTCGTTGACCCGATGACCGGCACGAGCGACTTGGTGCTGGGCAACCTGCGCCACCTTGCCGCACGCAACTACAACATACATCCTGGCGTAAAGACCATAGGCAAAGCCAACCCCTACCTTTATGTCAACAAGGTGTATGAGGCAACGGCAAATACGACATATACCATGTGCGCAGGTAAATGTAAGCAAACAACAACGGATGAAAACGGCAATACGGTAATCAAGGTCAGCCATGAAAATCAGGAAACCTTGACGGTGAATGAGACAGGCACCGACCCTTCAGGTAGAGGATCCAACGAGAGTGTCAAGACCTATCTGCAATATGTGAATGTGCATAAGGACAATACAGAGGTGAGCGGAACGATGGAGCCTGCCGACATGGAAAACGCCACCCTGCGTGCCGACAAGGACGACTGTGCCGACAAGGACAAGGGATATTACGACCGCTATTATGGCAGCAGGGGTATGGAGCTGGGTGCCTACGAGTGCATCGCCTCTATCAGCGATGTGATGTATTACGACCCGCAGCTCACCGGCAACGGCGACGGCTCGTCGTGGGAACATGCCTATACCCAAGGACAGCTCAACAAGGCACTGATGGCTGCTGCCGTGGCTGCCGCAGGTGGCAACGATGCCTACGTGTTTGCCCACGGTACCAACATCGATACCAAGACCAACGAATATGTCACCATGTATGACCGCGTCCACCTGATAGGCGGCTTGAAACAGTCGTTCAAGAAGCAGCACAACGACTGGAAAGATGCGGGCGAGACCACCAAGATGTACCCCACCACCGAATCGTTTGTCGCCACCGCCATCTACGAGCGTCAGGGTGTGGCAGGCGATGAGGCCAACCCCACCATCATCAATGGCGTGACCCTTGCTCCCAATTGCAAGCAGGCAGAAATCGATGGTGTCGTCATCAGCAACGAAGGTGTTACTGGTGACCTCACCTCGCCCGTTGTTAACCTGAGTCAAGGCTCTGGTTTGGTGATACGTAACAGTATTATTCGCAATAACACGATGGGGGCAGTTGATAATACAGCTGTGCCGCTGATATCCATGCCCCCAAGTACAAGCCATGCTCTGATGTATAATGTGCTAGTGCGCGACAATATTCCTGGCACTACTACAAGCAACAGCACAGGCACAACACAGGCTAAAGGATTGTATATGGTCAACTGCACCGTGGCCGATGGAACGATACAAGATTTGGAGGGCTTGGACAATGACCATAGCTATAACAATTTATTTGGTGTAGCGTCCACTCTTTATGCCCCATACTTCAATACTGCAAATGTGCCCTACACCCTGCCCAAGAACTACAGCAAAGACCTGTGGTATCAGTTGGTGGAGGGCAGCGATAATATCAACAAGGGTGTTGCAGATTTCTTGACTGCCACTGGCAGCGTGTTTGCTTCTGGCGGCACCTTCCAAGATGTTATTGACTATAACAATGACCTCGACCTCCTGGGCAACCCGAGGCGAATAGGCACTCAGGTGGATAACGGTTGCTACGAGACATGGAGCACCTCATATCTTGACGGTAATAATGTTAAACAGGTAAAGGCACTCACGGCCACGGCAGCGGGCGGCGTAACCATTGATTATGTCGCAGGCAACTATAGTTTAAGCAACTATGGCGGCAATGAATATCCCCATCCGGGCAGCGTGGTTTATCTGGACGGCAGTTCGCTCACATTGGCTAAAAATGCGGAGATGTTTACCTCCGTCAGTCCCATGACGGCAGGCTATCTGCTGGTGAAGGACGGCGGTTCGCTCTACGGACAGGGCAACCATGTGAGTCTCGACTATGTGGCGGTGGAAAAGAGCCAGGCTCAATATGCATTGGTATCGCTGCCCTTCCTCTTCAAGCCACAGATGAATGATACTGGAACTGAGTTCAACAACATCACATCGAGCTACACCCCCACAGGTAGTGTGGCCTTTACCCCTGTAGCCAAGGGCAACGGACTCTATGGATATGATGGCGAGAAACGTTCGGCTGTGGGTTACAACTTCAAGGAAAGCTCTTCCACCTGTTGGGAGGAACTGGATTATACCGCCGTGCGCACGGCTAACGAGGGATTCCTCTTCGACCGTGGTACTGGTGCTGCTGATGCTGATGCTGCATTGCGCTACACGGGCACAGGCACCGCTGTATATACCGAGGGCGGCGAGGCCAAGAAGGTGACCCTGCAGCAGTATGACACGCGTACCACTACCGACGGCTCTGCCCACTTCACACGCAACGAGGACATGGGATGGAACCTCAAGGGTTTGCCTTACCTCATCAGCAGTTATCACACGAACGACATGGGCGATGGCACCTACCGGATGAATGTGCCGCATGTGATGTATGACATGAATGCCACAACGGGCAACTATAACACGAAGCATTCGTGGACTGACGGACAGACACTCACCGTGGGCGACGGCTTCTTCACCCAGACGGCGAAGATAGTGGATGAAGCCAACAACGGCAGCGACTTTGAACAACTGACTTTCAACTATTACGATGGCAGCAGCAGTGGTGGCACTGTCAACCCTGCACCGCTGTTGGAGCTGACCGACGGCGAGGGGCGTGCCGACCGCATGGAGGTGCGTGCCCGTGAACAAGGCGGTTCGTTGGTGTATAGCCTCGGCAGCGACGGCGTGAAGATGGTGTCGCCCGTGGCCGCCATGCCGCAGGTGTATGCCTTGGGCGCACAGGGCGTGGCGATGTCTTTGTTGGCCAATGCGCCTGCAGAAACCGACATTGCCCTTGGCGTGAGGACCATGCAGCAGGGTGCCTACACCTTTGCCCTGCCCGAGACCCTGCCCTTTGAGGAGTTCGGTCATGTGTGGCTGATGGACAAAGAGGCCAAGCAGGTGATCGACCTCATGACCGACAGTTATACTGCCTCCATCGAGGGTGAAGGCTATAACGAGCAGCGTTTTGTGCTGCGCATAGGCGGCATGATGCCCGACCTCGACGGCTGCAGTTCATCGTCTGCCAACAGCTATCTCATCAGCGTGAGAGGCACCACCGTGACCGTGGCCAACCTCCAGGGTGGCGAGCACATCTATGTCTATACCCCCGTGGGTGCCTTGGTTAGTCACACTGTGGCGGAGCAGGAGCAGCACCAGATGTCTCTCCCCCAAGGTGTGTATGTGGTGAAGGTGAACGGCATGGCGAAAAAAGTGAAGTGCTATTAAAAATGGTGGTTAATCAAAAGGGAGAGTGATGCTTTTTTTTGTTAAACAAGTTGAAAAATACCCCCCCCGATACGTTTTTTATGGATAAAATATTATATTTGCAGCGCCTTAGCGAGTAGTTTGTTTGAAGTGTTAATCCCGTTGTTTACAGGAAATCATATAGCATGTGAAGAACAACACCAACCAATAGGCAAACTGAACCGGCTACAATAAGCCACTACTG
>SFEK01000080.1 GCA_004557285.1 Bacteroidales bacterium
CATTTGAGCCTGGTGATTCATCTCAATTCTTGATATATCACAGAAGGACTCTTTTTTTGGCGGAATAAAATTTACATGTTATATTCCTTCTTGTTCTCCTGTCAACTCTTGAAAGTGACATAGCTGGTTGAGAGACCGATTTTGCATTCAGAAGAGCCACCGGTCAAGATGCCATATTGTCCTTTGACCGAATGTTTGGTATTTCCATCGGTGACAACTCCTTTTTACGCTTGTCGCGATGATGCTCTCCATGCATTGTTTGTCGTTTATTTCACTCTCCATACAAGCGGTAGGGCTTGTCGAGGTCGCAATAGTGAAAGAGGTGCTGGCGTTGCCGGGCTTGGGGGGGAACGGTCATGTAGTCGCCATATTTGTTGGTGAGATAGGTGTCATAATCCTCTACCCCGTAGGCCATGAAATCCTCAAAGGGATAGGGTGTGGGCCGCCCCAATATGCTTTTGTCCATGGTGCCGTGCGACCCATCGTCGTAGTCGGCCACCAGGCGGCAGGCATCATAATCGTATTGCTTGAGCAGACGGCGGATCTTGCCCTGCACTCCGCCGAGCGTGTAGCACTTGCGACACAACAGCGGTACCCATGAGCTGATGCCATGACCATGCTTGTAGGGGTCGCGACAGAGCAGATAAAGCACTCGCTTGTAATACTCGTAACGGGCGAAATGCCATTTCCTGACTAATGGATGCTGCGGAACGCCGTCGAGGGGGAACACATCGATATATACTCCCCCGAGATATTTCAGGTGCATGCGCTCTATCAAAGTGGTGGAAGCATCTTGTATCTTGCCAAACGGCAAGGGATAGGTGTGGTCGGTCTCTGCACATACCATTTCGTAGGGCTGGGGCAACCACTCCTTGGCATGGGCCACCAACAGGTCGTAGTCGCGGCGGGGCATGGCAATGTCGAGATCGTCGTCCCAAGGAATGAAGCCCTTGTGCCTCACCGCCCCAATCATCGTGCCTGCCCAAATATAATAATGCAGGCCGTGCTCACGGCAAACACCGTGAACGGCCTTCAGTATGCCCAGCACCTTGGTGTGCAGGGCGTCGATGGAATAGGTGCATGTGGCTTTGCTCATTGCAATGCTTGTGGTATGATTGCTGTGGCGTGGTTGAAATCCTCTACCGTGTCGAGCTCGATGGAGAAGAGGTCGGTGGTATCCACCACTCCAAACTTGTAGCCCTGTGGGATGAGCCGCTCAAAGGCTTTCTCGTAGAACACATTGTCAAGACCTTCGTGCTCTATCATGACCTCCAGTTCGTTGAACAATGCGGCAGAATAGTCGGCGGCAATCTTCTCGATGCCCACCGATTCGCCAATGGCCTGCTCAATGCTGCACACCTTGCTCAGCTCGACCACGTTGTTGTCGGCATCTACAATCACCTTGATTTCTTCCTCGCCCAGCTCATGACGGTTGAGGGCCAATGCCGTGCCGTCGGCAGCTGCCATGCGGGCAACGATATCCCCGTCGAACAGGATGTCGCTGTCTAACAGCATGAAGTCTTTGCCTGCGATATGGGGCTTGGCCAGCCACAGCGAATAGATGTTGTTGGTGGTGGCATAGTCGGCATTGTCAACAAACTCGATGTCGAGCTCGGGATAATTGCCTGTGAGAAACAGCCGGATCATTCCGCCACGGTAGCCCGTCACCACCACCAGGCGCCGTATGCCGGCAGCCACAATGGCATCGACGGTGCGTTGCAACAAACATTTGCTGCCCACACGGAGCAGGCATTTAGGACGGTCGTCGGTGAGCGGACGTAGGCGTGAGGCCATGCCGGCGGCAAGTATTACGGCTATCATTGTCGTGCGATTTTCAATATGACATCCGCCACCTTGCGGTTTTGTTCTTTTCTGCCCAACGTGATGCGCATGTGCGAATTGATGTCGGGCTCGTTCATGAACTTCACCTTGTAGCTCTCGCCGGCAAAGGCTGCCTGCAGCGCTTCCTTGAGTGGCAAGGGGTATTTGATGAGGATAAAGTTGGCCATCGACTTATAGACCTTGAATCCAGGCAGCGTGCCTATCTCGTTGGTGTACATATCGCGGGCCTCGTCCATCACCTTGGCAATCTGGCGGTAATGGTCTTCCGACTGCAATGCGGCGATGCCCACCTCTTCAGACAGGCGGTCGTAGCCCAGGTATTTGTTGGCATATTTGGCAAAACGCTCCATCAGTTGGCCCTTGCCGATAAACCCGAAGCCCAGGCGCAGGCCAGGCAGTCCGTAGAATTTGGAGAGCGTGCGGCAAATGATGACATTGGGATATTTCTCTACAAGAGCCTTGACATAAGAGGTGTCGGCAGTGACAAACGAGGCATAGGCCTCATCCACCAGCACGATGGTGTCTTGAGGCACCATGTTGACCAATGTTTCCAGTTCGGCAGGAGTCAGTCCGTTTCCCGTAGGGTTGTTGGGCGATGCCACCAACAGGATTTTGGGGTGTTCGTTGTCTATCATCTGTTTCAGGCCATCCATGTCGTAGGCAAACGAATCTTCTGTTTCGTAAACGGGATATTGCAGTGTGCGCCCTTCCACCTCGTCGGCTATTGATTTGTAGTACCACCATGAGAATTTGGGTATCAGCATGGTTTTGTTGCCGTCGGCGGCTGTCAGGAAGAAGTGTACGGCCATTTTCAGCAAATCTTCTGCACCATAACCGAGCAGCACCTGTTTTTCATCTATACCATACTTATCGGATAGGAAAACGGAGAAAATGCTCTTTTTCCCCTCGTCATAAATGCGTGTATAAAAACAAAGCTTGTTCAAGTCAAAGTTTCTTATAGCATCCTTAACTTCTTGCGACGGTTCAAAGTTAAACTCGTTTCTGTCAAGATAATTTAGTTCTGTTTGCATATAATTTTCAATTTGTTTGCAAAGATAGTGCAAAAGAGTGAAATGACAAAGGAAAACTTGTTTTTATTTGCATTTCCGAGTGCAGCCTATCTTATTCAAAGATAGTGTAGATGAGTGAAATGACAAAGACAATCAGCGGAATAATTTCTTGCAAAGCCTTTTCCATACCGAACGGCGATAGTCTCGCCTCACCTGAGGCAACAGTTCCACATAGCTCCGCCTGGTGTCGAACACCAGTTCACCATGGTAGGTAGGAGCCTTGATGGGCGTCATGTAGTTGTCGCCATACTGAGTGCGCAGAAAGCGGTCGTAGGCCTTGGGGGCAGGCACCTTGATGTCTTCAAAGTCGAGCCACACGGTTTCGTCGAACAGGTGTTTGTCGAACATGATGCTGTCGCCGCTGAATGACAGTTCGGCCACACACCGACATTGATCCAAGGGCACGGCCCGCAGCAGGTCTTCGGCCTCACGGTAGATGGTGGTCCACCCCCGTTGCTTCACCATGCGGCGGCATTTCCATTTACGGGCCACCAAACCCAATCGTCCCGAAACTAATATGGCGGTGTTCTTGGCTTTGAGAAAGCGGAATGTCTTGGTCACCCGGCGCACCAATGCCTTGCGTGCGGCATCGTCGTCGGGTGCGGCATCGAGCACAAAGATGTCGATGAAGATGCCCTGGTTGAAAGGTTGAAACGAGTCCGACGGCCGTATGGCTGCCGTATTGCTGTTGCGCAGTTGGGCATGTCCACGAAAATAGTCGATGTCGGTATAGGCCGACTGCATGAAATAGGGGGCTTTGAAATATTGGGGTGCCAGTTGCAGCATGCGGTCGTAGTCTTGCCGTGGCATCATCACATCCACATCGTCGTCCCAAGGGATGAATCCCTTGTGGCGCACGGCACCGAGCAGTGTTCCGCCATCCACCCAGCAGCGCAGGCCGTTGGCTTGGCAAAAGTCGATAAAGTGTGACAGCAGATCGAGTTCTGCCATCCACACTTTCTTCATGGCTGCACTCACGACATATCCGTCGCGTGTTTCTTCTTGTAGTGTCATTTTTCTGTGTTTTCCCCCTCGTTGATGATGTCAAGTAGTCGCTCCACGGCCTCTTCTTCGGGGATGTTCTTGGCAATGCACACTTTTTTCTTGTAGAGAGAAATCTTGCCACGGCCTGCACCCACATAGCCATAGTCGGCATCAGCCATTTCGCCCGGACCGTTGACGATACATCCCATGATGCCAATCTTCAGTCCCTTCATGCCCTTGGTGGCCTGCTTGATGCGGGCGATGGTGGAACGCAGGTCGTACAGCGTGCGCCCACACCCCGGACAGCTGATGTATTCGGTCTTGACGGTGCGCAGGCGGGCAGCCTGCAAGATGCCGAAGGCCGTGCAACAGATGTCTTCGGTAGATAGCGTACCATCGTTCATCAGCCACACGCCATCGGTGAGCCCGTCGAACATCAGGGCACCCATATCGGCGGCAGCCTCCAACTGGAAGTCGCCCTTGGCCTCTTGGTCGTGGCGATAAGCCTGGCAGAACACCACGGGATTGGTCACGCCAGCCTCCATCATCTCGTGGAGCAAGGCACGCTGAATGCCCAGACGATTCTGATGGTTGCCCACACACACCACCACGGTTTCGGGATGTGCCTTGAGGCAGGCCAGATATTCGTCGGCATTCACCCCATACTGCAACACCAGAAACTTCACGTCGGCCTCAACGGCAGCGAGCAACGGCATGGCATTATAAGGGAATATGGGATACACGTCGTGCTTGTCGGTCAGACGGCCATAGGCGTCGAAGTCAACGATATACCGCTGCCCCGGCCTGCGCTGCTGCGGCAGTTGCTGCCCCACATACACATAGTCGGGGCGCATGTCGGCATTGTCGTCACACCAGGCCAAGGCATCCTGCTCCACAGCACCGGCCATGACCGATGCGATGACCACAGGCACCTGTCCGCCGCCGATGTTCAGCACAGGGCGTGTCTGCCGGCGTTCGGGCTTCACCCAATCGAAGTCGGCACATGCCCGGGCAGGTATCGGTGCGTGTCCACGTCTCTTGCCGATATATTCCACCAGATGTCTGGCCACGGGGATTTCGGCTTCAGGTTCCTCGCTCAACGACACACGGATGGTGTCGCCGATGCCATCGACAAGCAATGCGCCGATGCCCACGGCACTCTTTATTCTGCCGTCCTCGCCCTCGCCGGCCTCGGTCACGCCCAGGTGCAGAGGATAGTTCATGCCCTCGCCCTGCATCGTGGCCACCAGCAGGCGCACCGTCTGCACCATCACCACCGTGTTGCTGGCCTTGATAGAGATGACCACGTTGTTGAAGTCTTCTCGTCTGCAGATGCGCAGAAACTCCATGCAGCTCTCCACGATTCCCTCCGGCGTGTCGCCATAGCGGCTCATGATGCGGTCGGAGAGCGACCCGTGGTTCACGCCGATGCGTATGGCGGTGCCATGCTCACGGCAGATGTTGAGAAACGGCACCAACTGTCGTTCTATCTTCTCCAGTTCACGGGCATATTCCTCATCGGTATATTCCAGCTGTTTGAACTGCCGTGCAGGGTCAACATAGTTGCCGGGATTGATTCTCACCTTCTCGGCATAGAGGGCGGCCACGTCGGCCACATGCGGATTGAAATGCACGTCGGCCACCAGGGGTGTGGTATATCCCCTCTGCCTCAGCAGTGCATTGATGTTCTTCAGGTTCTCCGCCTCGCGCACGCCCTGTGTGGTGAGGCGCACATATTCGCCTCCTGCCTCGATGATGCGTATGGCCTGCTCCACGCTGCCCTCGGTATCGTTGGTCGAAGTGGTGGTCATCGACTGCACCCTGATGGGATGTTCGCCGCCCAGAGGAGTGTCGCCCACCTGCACGACCGAAGAGGGTCGCCTTTGGTAGCCGAACAGGTTGATGTCGTATGTTTCCATGTCAGTTCACTTTCCAAGTATATTTCACTTCAGCCAGTTCTTGGTTGGCCTTCTCGATTTTCTTGCCCAGTCCGGCCTTGTATTCGGCCAGTCGCTGCGCCACCTGCTCATCGGTCAGGGCTATCATTTCCATGGCCAATATGGCGGCATTCATCGCACCGTTGACGCCCACCGTGGCCACAGGAATGCCGGGAGGCATCTGGATGATGCTCAACATGGCGTCCAGTCCGTCGAGCATACCCTTGATGGGCACGCCGATTACGGGCAGGGTGGTTGAGGCGGCTATCACACCGGGCAGTGCGGCGGCCATTCCGGCTGCGGCGATAATCACCTTGATACCCCTTGCCTTGGCTCCTTTGGCAAAGGCTTCCACAGCATCGGGGGTGCGGTGTGC
Source organism: Bacteroidales bacterium (assembly GCA_004557285.1). Taxonomy (GTDB): domain Bacteria; phylum Bacteroidota; class Bacteroidia; order Bacteroidales; family Bacteroidaceae; genus Prevotella. The sequence goes on from SFEK01000080.1 coordinate 6,210, forward strand.
CGAAAGGGCATTCACCTCAAAAGGTATCTGCATCTCGTCCAAAAACTTACAAGCTTTCTCCATCACCGGAAGGTCGCTTGTGCTACCCATAATAATACTTACAATTGCATCCATATTTCAAAATATTATCGTTTTCATTCATTGTCTTTTCCCTGTATGCACAAGGTCGTTGACACTTATGCGGGATGTCTCCATTGCGTCTCAAAAGAGCAGCACGCTGCAACAGGCGCAGCACAAGCCGAGAAGAAATCCTCCCACCACCTCGCCCAGCGAATGTTGACGCAGTATCATGCGACTGGTGCCCACCAGTCCGGAGACGAGGATGATGAGGCACAGCCACCACACAGGGTTGAAGGAGAATATCAGCGAGAAAGCGACAAGCGCACCCGCCATGCCTCCAATGGCCGCCGTGTGCGTGGAAACCTTCACCCACACGTTGACAATGGCACAGGCTACCTGCACCACCAAGGCGGCTATCAAGACACTGCCCATGAAACGGGGCACATGTGTCAATGCCATGAAATAATAGCACATCATGTAGGAGAGGATAGAAATCACATAGGGTATCATGCGGCGTTCCCTGTTGCCCAACTGCAGTCGTGTCCATCCCTGATAATGGCGATACAGCCGTATCAACGCGGTGGGAATAATCACCGTGCTCAGCCAAAAGGCAAACAGCAGAAAGAGTTTGTAAACCAATGGCAACAAACTCAAATAGCTGAACGTGAGCAGCACCACCAGCCCCACGATGGGCAGATAGAAGGGGGTGAACACCAAGCTCAACGCCCTGGCTGCCAATATGATTCTCTTCGCTTTCACTGTCGTTGTGTTAATCCTATGCTATATATATTATGGTATATTCCAATCATTTGCACCCACCTTACTAAGGTATATACGCCTATTCCTTCCGCAGCCTTGCCACCGGCAGGCCCAGCTGTTCGCGGTATTTCGCCACGGTGCGCCTTGCCACCGGGAAGCCCTTGCCTTGCAGTATATCCTTGATGGCATCGTCGCTCAGCGGTGCCTTCTTGTCTTCGTGGGCAATGATGTCCTTCAGGGCAGCCTTCACCTTGCGGGTTGACAGTTCCTCGCCGCTTTCTGTCTTCACGCTGTCGCTGAAGAAGTGGCGCAACTTGAACGTGCCCCACCGTGTCTGTGCATACTTCTGGTTGCTCACCCGCGACACGGTCGATATGTCAAGCCCTGTGCGGTCGGCCACATCCTTGAGAATCATGGGCTGCAGATCAGCCTCGTCGCCCTCCTGAAAATATTTGCGTTGTATGTCGATGATGGCCTTCATGGTGACATACAGCGTATGCCGCCGCTGTTTCACGGCATCGATGAAACACTGTGCACGCTCCACCTTCTCCTTGGCATAGAGCAGAGCCTCCTTGTCTTTGCGGTTCATCTTGGCACCGCTTTTGGCATAAGCGTGTATCAGTTCGTTGAACGACGGCGACACAAAGAGTTCGGGCACATGTCCACCGTTGATGCTGAAGGTCACGGTGCCGTCGTCTGCCGTATCAACGATAAAGTCGGGAGTGATCTGCTGCAGGTTCATGCCGTCGGTTTCACCCAGTGCCGCCCCCGGTTTGGGGTTCAGTTTCAGCAGTTCGGCAATCACCTGCTGCACCGTGTCGTCAGTCATGCCCAGCGTATCGGCAATCCTGTCCCACCGCTTGTTCATGAAATCGTCGAAGCATCTTTTCATCACCGCCGTCATTTCCTCCTTCAGCACCGATGTCTTTCTGCGGGCAATCTGCAGCAGCAGACATTCCTTCAGCGAGTCGGCGCCTATGCCCGGCGGGTCGAAGGTCTGCAATATCTTCACTACCTTGGCAATCTGTTCTTCGGTGGTGAACATGTTGCGATACAAGGCTAATTCGTCGCACAGCGTGTCCATGTCCTTGCGCAGCAGTCCGTCGGCATCCAGCGACCCGATGACATATTCCATGATGTCTTTCTCCTGGTCGGTGAGTTCCACTTCCAGCATCTGTTCCTTCAGTTTGTCATAGAACGAGGTGCGGTCGCCGTAGGTCATTTCCTCATAGTCGGCCGTCTGCTTGCTGCCCCACTCGGCAAGTGGTGTTTCGGGCATCTGGTCGTCCATGCCTATACCGGCCAAGGCATCGTCAAGGGCATCCTTGCGCTCTTCGCGCTCCTGAGCCTTGTCATAGTCATCGCCGTCGGCCTCTTCGGCCAAGGCTTCTGCCCCGTCGTGCATGTCCATCATTCCGTTGGCATCATCCATCTTGTCAGGGTCACAGCTTTCCAGTGCGGGATTGTCGTCCAGTTCCGCACTCACGCTCTGCTCCAGCTCGGTGAGGGGCATCTCCAGCATTTTCACCAACATCATCTGCTGTTGGGTGAGCCTTTGCACCTGCACCTGCTTCTGCTCCTGTGTCTGTATTAACTTCTGTGCCATTTCGGCGGCAAAATTAATACATTTTCCTATAATACGACAAGGAAAACCAAAATAAAATCAAGAAAAAGGGCTGAAAATGAAGGAATCTATTTGTCGAAGAAATAGGCATACACACAAAAGGCCATCACGGCAATGGCGGCTGCAATGCCAATCCATGTCATGATTTTCCCCATCTGTTTCCTTTTCCTCGCTGAGCTTAAGGTATTCTTCTTAAACACCTCAGAGTCGTCCACATGCTTGTTCTGCTGTCGGTCAGTATTTTTACTCAACATTTTACTCAAAATAATTTTAGTTTACGTTTAGGCTACCGTCATTGCTGACAGATGACGTGTTTCAAATGGACAGTAGT
>SFEK01000081.1 GCA_004557285.1 Bacteroidales bacterium
GGAAGTGGTTTCTCCTTTCAACAATCATCTGTCTCGGTCTGGGACTGATTTACCTGCGATACAAGTCGCCGGTTTACAACACTACAGCCAAACTGCTGATCAAGGACGATCAAAATGGCGGCAGGTCGAGAGGTGGCGGTGCCATGCAGGCATTGGAAAACATGTCGAACCTCGGCATCATCAGCAACAGCTACGGTATCGAGAACGAACAGGAAATCATCACTTCTTCATCGATTGCCGAACAAACTATCCGCGACCTGAAAATCTATGTTGACTATTACTTGAAAGGAAGCATCAAGTCGCAGCTCTTGTACAAGGAGCAACCTATCAATGTGGATATGGACGCTGTTCACCTTGACAAACTTAATGCTCCCGTCAAATTGGAAATCACCAACAATGACGGCAAGTATCAGGTAAAAGGCGAATATTATATCCCTATCAACGAAATCAACTCTGATGGCCCGTTTGACATCGACAAGACCATTAACTCGTTGCCTGCCACTATCCAGACAAGGGTTGGTTCAATTATCCTGACCAAGAACAACGGTTTTGTGCTTGAAGACGGCCATACCATGAAGGCCATCATCAACTCGCCAAGAGTTCAGGCAGCCAATTACATCGCCAACTTCTCCGTTGAACTGACTTCAAAACAGGCTGCGGTACTTAATCTGCAACTGAAGGACAAGAATATCCGACGAAGCATGGATTATCTTGCTCAACTGGTGGAATGTTACAACCGTCAGGCCAATGAAGACAAAAACGAGATTGCCGTGCGCACCGAGGCTTTCATCAACGACCGTCTGACCAAAATCAATGCCGAACTGAGCTCTACCGACGGCGAACTGGAAAGCTACAAGAAACGCAACCGTTTGATGCAACTCCAATTGGATGCTACTGCCACATCGGCCAACACCTCTGCTTACGAACAGAAACTGACAGAGGCCAACACGCAGATTGCGCTGATCAACAGTCTGATACAATTTGCCAACCGTCCGGGCAACCAGCATCAGGTGCTGCCCTCAAACGTGGGATTGCAAGACCAGGCTTCTACATCTCTCATCAACGAATACAACAAGATTGCGCTTGAGCGTAACCGTCTGTTGCGCACCGCTTCTGAGAATAGCCCCGTTATCATGGAGTTGACCACCCAGCTCAACGACATGCAGCTGAGTATCAAGCAAGCCCTGCAACAGGCCCGCAAGAACATCGAGATTCAGCGCAATGCCATCAACAGTCAGTTGGGACAATACAACAGCGAAGTGTCCAAGGTGCCTGAACAGGAACGCATACTGACACTCATCGGTCGCCAGCAGGAGGTGAAGTCTGGCCTGTACCTGATGTTGCTGCAGAAGCGTGAGGAAAACTCTATCTCTCTGGCAGCTACAGCCGACAAGGGTAAGCTGATCGAAATGCCTCAATATGCAGGCAAGGTGAGCCCCAAGGGGGCGCTCATCATGCTCATCGCCTTTGTACTGGGCATCTGTATTCCTGCCGGCATCCTCTACCTCATCAATTTCTTCCGTTACCGCATTGAGGGTCACGATGATGTGGCTGCATTGACCAGTCTGCCCATCATTGCCGACATCCCTGTGGCCAGCGATAAGGCCAAAGGACGTGCCGACATTGTGGTGCATGAGAACACGAACAACCAGATGGAGGAAATATTCCGCTCCATGCGTACCAATGTGCAGTTTATGCTGCAACCGGGTGAAAATGTGCTGATGTTCACCTCCTCTACTTCGGGTGAGGGTAAGACCTTCGTGGCTGCCAACCTGGCCATGAGTTTCGCGCTGTTGGGCAAAAAAGTTGTCCTTGTAGGTTTGGATATCCGCAAGCCTCGCTTGGCCGAACTGTTCAAAATCAACAACCACCACAACGGTATTACCAACCTGTTGACCCTCGACGCACCCGACTGGAATGACATCAGTGGCGAGATTCTTCCTTCTGAGGTCAACAACAATCTCGACCTGCTGATGGCAGGACCCATTCCTCCCAACCCCGCAGAACTTGTGTCTCGCGCCTCACTTGAACAGGTCATCACTCAGCTCAAACAGCACTACGACTATGTGGTTATCGACACGGCACCTGTAGGATTGGTTACCGACACGTTGCAAATCGGCAAGATGGCCAATATAACCATCTATATGTGCCGTGCAGACTATACCCCGAAGGCTTATTTCGGCATCATCAACAGTCTGGCAGAAGAAAAGAAATTGCCCAATCCCTGCTTGGCCATCAACGGCATCGACATGTCGCTCAAGAAATATGGCTATCAATATGGTTATGGCAAGTATGGCAAATACGGCAAGTATGGCTCATACGGCAAGTATGGCTCATACGGCAAGTATGGTTCGTATGGCGCACACAGTTATGGCGACTACAGCAACAGCCACTACGGCAAGAAAGACGATGATTCAATCAAGAGATAAAGACAACGTGAAATGAATATTGCAGTTGATTTTGACGGCACCATCGTTGAGCACAGATATCCGGAAATCGGCCGCGAGCGTCCGTTTGCCATCGATACGCTGAAGATGCTCATTGCCGACCAGCACCGGTTGATATTATGGTCGGTCAGAGAGGGCCAGCTGCTCGAAGATGCAGTGAACTGGTGCAGGGAAAGAGGGGTGGAGTTTTATGCCGTGAACAGGGATTATCCCGAGGAACGCGGCGTGGAGAACAACAACCATTTCTCCAGAAAGCTCAAGGTCGATTTGTTCATCGACGACCGTAACATCGGAGGACTGCCCGACTGGGGCACCATTTACCGCATGATCAAGGAGCACAAGACGTACCCCGAAATTCTGCAGGAACGTCATGGAATCATCCATGAAGACGACCGCCCCAAGAAAAAACATTGGTGGCAATTTTAAAACATAACATAACGAAGAGAGTGTTTCATTCGGTGTCTATACCCATGAAACACTCTCTTTTCATTAAACTTTTCATTCTTTTTCCGTGTATTCAAATAAAATTGAGTATATTTGCAAAATATTCGGGCAAATGGTGCTTGACAAGTCGTGTAGCGACAACAAGATTTTATACAATAGGAGTAACACTAAAATAATCAGATTATGAAAGACTTTCTCAAGTACATGTCGGCAACGGTAGTCGGCATCTTCGTTTTTTTCATCATCACAGGTGCACTGATGGTGATGAGCATCATTGGTATGGTAGCTTCTGAAAGCTCAGCCACCGACGTTTCCGACAACACCGTGTTTGTCTTGTCGCTCAACGGCATGATGCAAGAGCGCAGCGAACGTTCACTGTTCGACGAAGTGAGCAGCATGAACAACGATGCAACCTCGACAATTGGCCTCGACGAAGTGCTCGAAGCCATTGACAAGGCCAAGCACAATGACAAAATCAAGGGTATATACATCGAGGCAGGCATGTTTGCCCCAGACTCTTATGCCTCGGCACAAGCCATGCGCAATGCCCTGGCTGATTTCAAGAAGAGCGGCAAATGGATTGTAGCCTATGCCGATACCTATACCCAAGGCACCTATTACATCGCATCAGTGGCCAACAAGGTGTACCTCAATCCCTACGGTCAGCTCGACTGGCATGGTCTGGCCGCCCAACCCCTGTTCGTCAAGGATGTCATGGCCAAGTTTGGCGTGAAGATGCAGGTGGCCAAGGTGGGTGCTTACAAGAGTGCCACCGAAATGTTTACCGAAGAGAAGATGAGCGATGCCAACCGTGAGCAGATCACCGCCTATATCAACGGTCTGTGGCAAAATATCTGCAAGGAGGTGGGCGCAAGCCGCAACATCAGCGTGGACAAGCTCAACGCCTATGCCGACCGCTTCATCACGTTGTCGGCAGCCAAGGATTATGTTGCCTCCGGACTGGTTGACCAACTGCTATACACCGACCAGGTCAAGGCCGAAGTCAACAAACTGCTGAAAGCCGAAGCCGATGAAGACATCAACACGGTATATTTGGCTGACATGGCCAATGTAAAGGCCCCGAAGAAAGAGGGCGAGGAAATCGCCGTTTATTATGCCTATGGCGACATTGTTGATGTGGCCTCGGGCAGCATGTCCTCATACAGCCATCAGATCGTGGGCAAGGATGTGTGTGCCGACTTGAAGCAGTTGATGGACGACGACGACGTGAAGGCCGTGGTTATCCGCGTGAACTCTGGTGGCGGCAGTGCTTATGCCTCAGAGCAGATGTGGCATGCCGTGGAAATGTTGAAGAAGAAAAAGCCCGTTGTCGTTTCCATGGGCGGCTTGGCAGCGTCAGGCGGCTACTATATGAGTTGCGGCGCCCAGTGGATTGTGGCAGAACCCACCACGCTTACAGGCAGCATCGGCATCTTTGGCATGTTCCCTGATTTCAGCGGACTGCTGACCGAAAAACTGGGAGTGAAGTTCGACGAGGTGAAGACCAACAAATTTGCCGGTTTCGGCAGCATGTCGCGCCCGTTCAACGAAGAGGAAATGAGCTATCTCACCAGCTACATCTCACGCGGCTATGAACTGTTCCGCCAGCGAGTGGCTACAGGTAGAAAGATGAAGGTTGAAGATGTCGAGCAGGTGGCACAAGGCCGTGTGTGGTTAGGACAGGATGCTGTCAAACTGAAACTGGTCGATGAACTTGGTGGTCTTGACAAGGCCGTTGCCAAGGCGGCAAGCCTGGCCAAGGTCAAGGATTATTACACTTCAGCCTATCCCGGCAAGACGGATTGGACTGAGTCTCTGTTCAACACCCTGTCAGGCCAGAGCTATATCGACAGCAAACTGCAGGCCGTCCTTGGCGACAGCTATGGTTGCTTCATGATGATGAAAGACATCAGTCACCGCAACGCCATACAGGCACGCATACCTTTCGACCTGAACATCAAATAATGCGGCATGACAATCATCCCGCCGAAACATCAGATATTTCAGAACAAAAAGTGACAATAAATGGAAGGCGACTTTATCAAGGTTAGAGAATGGCTTCTGCCATTGAGCTGGCTTTACGGATTGGGGGTGCGGCTGAGAAACCAGTTGTTTGAACTGGGCATTCTGAAGAGCCGCAGCTTCAAGACCCCTGTCATCTCGGTGGGCAATATCACCGTGGGCGGCTCGGGCAAGACCCCGCATGTGGAATACCTTATCCGTCTGCTGCAACATGGGGCAAAGGTGGCCGTTCTCAGCCGTGGCTACAAGCGCAAGAGTAGGGGATATGTGCTGGCTCACCAAGACACGAGGATGCAGGACATCGGAGACGAGCCCTATCAGATGAAGCAAAAGTTTCCCAACATCTTTGTGGCGGTGGACAAGAAACGCTGCCACGGCATCGATAGGCTCACCAACGATGAAGAAAGCAAGGAAACCGACGTGATCCTGCTCGACGATGCCTTCCAGCACCGCTATGTCAAGCCGGGCATCAACATCCTGCTCGTGGATTACCATCGTCTCATCATCTACGACAAGCTGTTGCCTGCAGGCAGGTTGAGAGAACCCCGCAACGGCAAGGCCAGGGCCGACATCGTCATCGTGACCAAATGCCCCAAGGACCTGCGCCCCATGGAGTTCAGGGTCATCACCAAAGCCATGGACCTGTATCCCTACCAGAAACTCTACTTCACCACGCTGCAATACGGCAAACTCATGCCGGCATACTGCGGCAGTGAACGGAAGCTCGATGACATCGGCAGCAACGAACATGTGTTGCTGCTCACGGGGATTGCATCGCCCAAACAGATGATTTACGACCTGAAGCCTTATTGCAGCAGGTTGACTCCGCTCACTTATCCCGACCATCATCAGTTCACCGCAAAGGACATCGAGCAGATCAACAAGACATTTGCAGATATGCCTTCGCCCAAATGTATCATCACAACAGAAAAAGACAACTCACGCCTGTTCGGCATGGCAGGACTTTCAGATGAGGTGCGACATCATCTGTACATCTTGCCCGTGGAAATCAAATTCATGCTCGGACAGGAAGAGGATTTTAACGAAAAAATCATAGGTTATGTACAAAAAAATTCAAGAAACAGCATCCTGGCTCAAAGAAAGGATGACCACAAGTCCAACAACAGCCATCATCCTGGGAACAGGCCTCGGACAATTAGCTTCAGAAATCACTGACAGCTATGAATTTCCCTACCAGGATATTCCCCATTTCCCCGTATCTACAGTAGAAGGACATGCCGGAAAACTCATCTTCGGCAAGCTCGGCGGCGTGGATATCATGGCCATGGAAGGTCGTTTCCACTATTACGAAGGTTACGACATGAAAGAGGTGACATTCCCCGTGCGCATCATGTACGAACTGGGCATCAAGACCCTTTTCGTGAGCAATGCCTCGGGAGGCATGAACCCCGAATTCAAGATTGGCGACCTGATGATCATCACCGACCACATCAACTTCTTCCCCGAGCATCCGCTGCGTGGCAAGAATTTCCCCACCGGTCCGCGTTTCCCCGACATGCACGAAACCTACGATAGGCAGCTCATTGCCTTGGCTGAGCGCATTGCCGAGGAGAAAGGCATCAGGCTGGTTCATGGCGTATATGTCGGCGTACAAGGCCCCACCTTCGAGACACCGGCAGAATACAAGATGTATCACCGCTTTGGCGGCGATGCCGTCGGCATGAGCACCGTGCCTGAGGTGATTGTGGCCCACCACTGTGGCATCAGGACATTTGGCATCAGCATCATCACCGATCTGGGACTTGAGGACACTCCTGTAGAGGTAAGTCACGAAGAGGTGCAGATTGCTGCCAACAAGGCACAACCGCTCATGACGGAAATCATGAGAGAGATGATCAGACGCAGCTGACATACCACGGTCACCTTTATCCAAACAAACACAACATGGAAATAGCAAAACTTGGAGAATTTGGTCTGATAGAACATCTCACCAACGACTGCAAGCCCCAGAACGCATCTACCATATATGGCGTGGGCGACGACTGCGCAGTGATGCACTATCCCGACAGCGAAGTGCTGGTCACCACCGACATGCTGATGGAAGGCGTGCATTTCGACCTTACCTACATCGACCTGCAACACTTAGGCTACAAGGCTGCCATGGTCAACATCAGTGACATTTTCGCCATGAACGGCACACCACGGCAAATGGTGGTAAGCATAGCGCTGAGCAAACGGTTTACTGTTGAAGACATGGAACTCTTCTACAGCGGGCTACGCATGGCCTGCAGCAAATGGGGCGTAGACATCGTAGGCGGCGACACTACCTCCTCATACACCGGACTGGCCATCAGCATCACCTGCATCGGCGAAGCCGATAAAGACAGCATCGCCTACCGCAAGGGCGCACAAGATACCGACTTGATTTGCGTGTCGGGAGACCTCGGTGCCGCCTACATGGGGCTCCAGCTGCTGGAGCGTGAAAAGAGTGTGTATTACCAGCAGGTGAACGAGGCCAAGCGCAAGGGCGACAAAAAGGCACTTGAGGCCTTGGGGCATTTCCAACCCGACTTTGCCGGCAAGGAATACCTGCTGCAACGACAGCTCAAGCCCGAGGCTCGGGGCGACATCATCAGCCAGCTGCGCCAGATGAATATCCGTCCCACCTCAATGATGGACATCAGCGACGGGTTGAGCAGCGAATTGCTGCACATCTGCCACCAGAGCGATTGTGGATGCCGTATCTATGAAAAGAACATCCCCATCGACTATCAGACCGCTGTCATGGCTGAAGAATTCAACATGAATGTCACCACCTGTGCCCTCAACGGAGGCGAAGACTACGAACTGCTGTTCACAGTGCCCATCGGCGACCATGAGAAAATCGAGGCCCTCGATGATGTGAAGCTCATCGGGCATATCACCAAAAAAGCCTACGGCACTGTGTTGGTAAGCCGAGATAATCAGGAGTTTGAGTTGAAAGCCCAAGGATGGAACCCCTTGAAAGACCAAACTTGTTAAAATTATATAATTCGAAGATAATATTGGTCTGTTGATTTCGGTGGTTACAATCTTTTTCGTACCTTTGCACCGCATTTGAGAAGCAAGCGGTGCCATAGCTCAGTTGGTAGAGCAAAGGACTGAAAATCCTTGTGTCCCCGGTTCGATTCCTGGTGGCACCACTCCTCCTTTCATTAAGAGCCCTGTACGTTATTTTTAGCGGCAGGGTTTTTTTGTATCCATAGGAATAACGACAATCCGTCATCGTGTCGGACTGATGAAGTAATACCCGTCAAACAATGGCATGGAAAAAGAAATACAGGTGCGGCACCTGTGGTTATGAGTGCGATGATTATGAAGGCCGCGGACTGTTCAGGCAGGAAATCATCGCCGTGAACTGCCCCGACTGCCATAGCATACAGCATATCGTGGTGGGAGGCATTATTGGCGATGTGGCCCCCTCATTCAGCAGTGCAGTGGGGAGGTTGTGCCTCAATTGCGGTAGTGGAGCTATCAGTCAATGGGACAGGCATACTTGTCCGAAATGCGGCGGCAGGATGGCCTTTACAGGAGAACAGGAGTTTTGGACCTGACTGCACTAACCCAATAAAAGTTGCTCTAAAGTCCGTCAAGGAGACAAAAAGCAAATCTTACGCTTTATGATGTAGCATGTGTTGAGTCGGCTCAATCCATGTGCGTCCAACCTAATCCTTGTCTTTTTGAGTCGGCTCAATCCATGCGTCCAGCCTAATCCCGTGTCCTTTTGAGTCGGCTCAACGGCAGCATTCAGTCGGCTCATCAACTCCCCCCAATCATCAACCGCTGCAAAGATACGCATTTTGCGCATCAGATGCAATAGTTGTCCTTTGTGGCGTGACCACTTGTCCAGGATTTCGTGCTTTTTGGCAGAATCTGACAGTTCTGACAGTTCTGACAGTTCTGACAGTTGTTTCGGGGCCCTTATCCACCCAAAAACACCGCGAAAAAACACAGATAACAGGGGGTGTGCTAAGGTTGATGATGTTTATTGTAGAAATAGTTTATTTATAT
>SFEK01000082.1 GCA_004557285.1 Bacteroidales bacterium
GTATTTTTTCTTGTTCTTCTTGAAGAAGCTGGCCAGACCCTGCTCATCTTTGGCGGCCTTGTCCCACACGGTGCGGTTGCTGATTTCATAGAGCAACAGGCCATCGTGGTATTCCTGAATCAGATATTTCAGATTCAAGTCCTTGGCTTCCAGCTCTTTTTCTCTTTGTGTGAGAATTTCCTCTTTGGTGAGTTTGCCTTCAGAAGCCTTGACCAGTTCGTCCAGTTTTTTGTCAACCACCACCTCTCTCACTCCACGAGCCTCAAGGAAACGCAGGATATTCTCGCGCAGCGAGTCATAAGGCTCCAGCTGTTTGCGATCTTTCATCAGGATGATGTGGTATCCCACAGGCGACTTGACGGGCTTGCTCATTTCGCCCACCTTCAAGGCATAGGCGGCATCTTCAAATTCTTGGAATGTCTGTCCGGGCTGTATCCAAGGCAGTTCGCCGCCATTCTTGGCAGTTCCGGGGTCTTGCGAGTATTTCTTGGCCAGTTCTGCAAAGTCGGCACCATTCTGCAGCACCTGATAAAGAGAGTCTGCCTTGATGCGTGCAGCTTCCAGTTTGGCATTGTCCTCATCTTGTTTGACATGCAGCAGGATATGCGCGGGTTTGATCAGTCCACGGTCGCCGATGCGTTCCAGAGTCTTGTTATATACCTCCTTAGCCTCAGCCTCGATGGCTTGTTCTTCCACGAACGATGGTCTTATTTGCTGGTCGCGGTACATCTTGAATTCTTTCTTGAAAGATTTCAGCGTGTCCATTTTGGCATCATAAGCCGCAGCCACCTTCAGCTTGTAATTGATGAATAGTTCAACATATTCATCAACGCTCTTTTTGTCGATGACATCTTCTGAATTGTTCTTGTTGTACGAATATTCAAATTCAGAACGGGTAACGGGCACTCCGTTGATTTTCATCACTACAGGGTCGCTCTGCTGTGCATATGCCATACTGCCGACGAGCAGCATACAGGCTAATAGTTTAAAACATTTCATCTTGTCTTGAATACTTTGTATGATTGTTTGATAGCTACTTTTTTCCTGTTTTTGTCGTCAGACGAATAATGAATAGAAGTGCCCCGCTTGCTGCTGCCGGGCAAATACTATCCATTATCCTATTTCTTTTGAGTGATTGTCAAATGATGGTATTATTCGGGGCGCGAATAGTTGGGTGCCTCGCTGGTGATGGAGATGTCGTGTGGATGACTCTCAAGCACACCTGCGTTGGTGATGCGCACAAACTTGGCATCGTGCAAAGCTTCTATGCTGTTGGCGCCACAGTAGCCCATGCCCGAGCGCAGACCACCGACCAACTGGTAAACCACCTCCTGCAGCGTGCCTTTGTAGGGCACACGACCTGCAATGCCTTCGGGCACCAGTTTCTTTACATCCTTGGTGCCTGTCTGGAAATAGCGGTCTTTCGAACCGTTTTCCATCGCTTCCAGACTGCCCATTCCGCGATAGCTCTTGAACTTTCTTCCGTTGAAGATGATGGTGTCACCAGGGCTTTCTTCTGTTCCTGCCACCAACGAACCAATCATTACACAATAGCCACCGGCTGCCAGTGCCTTGACCACATCACCTGAATAGCGCAGACCGCCATCGGCAATGAGGGGTACACCTGTGCCTTTCAAGGCGCAAGCCACATCATATACGGCACTCAACTGGGGCACGCCGACACCGGCCACCACACGGGTGGTGCAGATACTGCCCGGGCCGATGCCCACCTTGATGGCGTCTGCACCGTTGTCCACCAGCAGTTTGGCTGCTTCGCCGGTGGCCACGTTGCCCACAACGATATCTACATTGGGGAAAGAAGCTTTTGCTTCTACCAGTTTCTCAATCACATATTTCGAGTGTCCGTGTGCGGTGTCGATGACGATGGCATCGGCATTGGCGTCAACCAGTGCCTGCATGCGCTCCAGGGTGTCGGCTGTTACACCCACGCCGGCAGCCACGCGCAGGCGTCCCTTGCTGTCTTTGCAGGCCATGGGCTTGTCTTTGGCTTTGGTGATGTCTTTGTAGGTGATGAGGCCCACCAAGCGGTTTTCGCTATCCACCACGGGCAGTTTCTCGATTTTGTTTTCCTGCAAGATGCGGGCAGCGGCGGTCAGGTCAGTCTGGATATGCGTGGTCACCAGATTCTCTTTGGTCATCACGTCATCCACCTGCTTGTCAAGGCAGTGCTCAAAGCGCAGGTCTCTGTTGGTGACAATACCCACCAGGTGGTTGTCGTCGTCAACCACAGGAATGCCGCCGATATGGTATTCTGCCATCATGTTCAGTGCTTCCTGCACTGTTGAGCCGCGACGTATGGTCACGGGGTCGTAAATCATACCGTTCTCCGCACGTTTGACGATGGCCACTTGGCGAGCCTGGTCTTCTATCGACATGTTCTTGTGAATCACGCCAATACCTCCCTCGCGGGCAATGGCAATGGCCATGGCCGATTCTGTCACGGTGTCCATCGCAGCAGTAACAAATGGAATGTTAAGCTTGATGTTGCGTGAGAAACTGGTTGCTAACTCTACCGTTCTTGGCAGTACTTCTGAATAAGCTGGAATCAAGAGGACGTCGTCAAAGGTCAGACCGTCCATCACAATTTTATCTGCAACAAATGATGACATACTTTTACTTTGAAATTTATTGCGTGCAAATTTAGCAAAAAAAAATAACATGCAATGTCACTTCTGCCATTTTTCTGCCTAATTAATGCAATTTAACGGGAACATGAGATAATTATATAGCTCAGTTGCCCATGTCTGACATGAACTTGATGCGCACCAGCCGGATTTCGTCTTCAGTATAGTCGCCGCCCAGTTCGTCGATGGCAGTATCGAGGTCGTCGGTCTCACTTTCTTTGAAATAGTCGTAGATGTCGTCCACATGGTCGTCGTCCACCACCTCTTCTATAAAGTAGTCGATGTTGAGCTTGGTGCCGCTATATACGATAGCCTCCACCTCGTCGAGCAGGTCTTCAAAGTCGATGCCTTGTGCCTCGGCAATGTCGTCAAGGGCAACCTGTCTGTCAATGCTTTGTATGATTTTCACCTTCAGCACCGATTTCTTGGCCACTGTCCTGATGCGCAGGTCTTCCGGGCGTTCAATGTCGTTTTCCTCACAGTATTTCTTGATGAGTGCCACAAACTCCTTGCCGTATCTGCGTGCCTTGCCGGCACCCACGCCCTGTATGTTCTGCAGTTCCTCCAGCGTAACAGGATATACTGTGGCCATCTGCTCCAGTGATATGTCCTGGAAAATGACATACGGAGGCAGCTTGTGCTTCTTGCTCGCCGTTTTGCGCAAATCCTTGAGCATGGCATAGAGGGTGGGGTCGAGAGCGTTGCCAGTACCTTCATGGCTCTCGCCTTCGTATTTCTCGCCAAAGTCGTTGTCGAGCACGATGAGGAACGATTCGGGGTTCTTCATATACCGTTTGCCTTTGGCCGTGAGCTTCAGCGTGCCGTAGTTCTCCACATCCTTTTTCAGGAAACCGGCGATGATGGCCTGCCTGATGACCGGGTTCCACAGTTTCTCGTCCATGTCTTCACCTGCACCAAACAGTTCCAGTTTGTCGTGCTTGTGGGCAAGGATGTCGTTGGTGTCCCGTCCGGTCACAAAGTTGATGATATAATCCACCCTGAAATCCTCTTTCACGGCGGCCACGGCCTGCAGCACGATGGTGAGAGCCTCTTTGCCCTCAATCTTGGTCTTGGGGTGCATACAGTTGTCACAGCTTCCGCAGTTGTCCTTGTCGTATTCTTCGCCAAAGTAGTGCAGCAGCATTTTGCGTCGGCACACCGACGACTCTGCGTATGCAGCAGTTTCTTGCAGCAGTTGTCTGCCAATGTCCTGCTCGGCCACGGGTTTGCCTTCCATAAACTTCTCCAGTTTCTTCAGGTCTTTGTATGAATAGAAAGCAATGCATCGGCCTTCACCTCCGTCGCGTCCTGCACGGCCCGTCTCTTGGTAATAGCCTTCCAGACTCTTGGGGATGTCGTAGTGGATAACGAAGCGCACGTCGGGCTTGTCGATGCCCATGCCAAAGGCTATGGTGGCCACGATGACATCTATTTTCTCCATCAGGAAATCATCCTGGGTGCTGGAACGTGTGGCAGAATCCAGTCCGGCGTGATAGGCGGCAGCCTTGATGTCGTTGGCTTGCAGTACGGCAGCCAGTTCTTCCACCTTCTTGCGCGACAGGCAGTAGATGATGCCACTCTTTCCCGTATTCTGTTTGATGAATTTCACGATTTGCCTATCCACGTCGTTCGTCTTGTGCCTTACCTCATAATATAGGTTGGGGCGGTTGAACGAACTTTTGAACTCGGTGGCATCCACTATGCCCAGGTTCTTCTTGATGTCGGTGCGCACCTTGTCGGTGGCGGTGGCTGTCAGGGCGATGACCGGTGCGTTGCCAATCAGGTTGATGATGGGCCTGATGCGCCGGTATTCCGGTCTGAAGTCATGTCCCCATTCCGAAATACAGTGGGCTTCATCGATGGCATAGAACGAAATCTTTACGGACCGGAGAAAGTCCACGTTGTCTTCTTTGGTGAGCGACTCCGGTGCCACATACAGCAGTTTGGTCTTTTTCTCTATGATGTCGTTTTTCACCCGGTCGATGGCCGATTTGTTGAGTGATGAGTTCAGGTAGTGAGCCACCCCGTCGGTTTCCGTCATGCCGTTGATGACGTCCACCTGGTTCTTCATCAGGGCAATGAGTGGTGATATGACAATGGCTGTGCCCTCCATGATGAGCGAAGGTAGCTGGTAGCACAGCGACTTGCCGCCGCCTGTAGGCATCAGCACAAAGGTGTCTTTACCCTCCAGAAGGTTTCGTATGATGGCCTCCTGTTCGCCTTTGAATTTGTCGAAGCCGAAATACAACTTCAGTTTTTCCGTAAGATTGACGTTCTGGTCCATATTCTTGTTAGGCAGATAGTGAGTTTTCATTGTTGAGGCTTTGTCAGCCTGCTTTCTCCAGTTTTTCAAAGTGCGCCTTTTCTATTTGCTTTTGCGTATAGTCGAGCGTCACTTCAAAGTTTTTGATTTTTTTTGAAGGCAATTCAAACATGACATCCATCATCACGCTTTCCACGATAGAGCGCAGGCCGCGTGCACCGAGCTTGTATTCCACCGCCTTGTCAACGATGAGGTCGAGCGCAGCTTCTTCAAAGGTCAGTTTGATGCCGTCCATCTCGAAGAGTTTTACATATTGCTTCACGATAGAGTTCTTGGGCTCTACGAGGATAGAGCGCAAGGCCTTTCTGTCGAGGGGGTTCAGATAGGTGAGCACGGGCAGACGACCGATGATTTCGGGAATGAGTCCGAACGATTTGAGGTCTTGCGGCAGAATATACTTCATCAGGTCATTCTTGTCGATGTTCCTCACGTTCTGCACCGAGTTGTAGCCCACCACATGTGTATTGAGGCGTTGTGCTATCTTGCGTTCTATACCGTCGAATGCACCGCCGCATACAAAAAGGATGTTCCTGGTATCTACATGGATATAGTCTTGGTCGGGATGTTTGCGCCCACCCTTTGGCGGAACATTGACGACAGAGCCTTCGAGCAGTTTGAGCAATCCTTGCTGCACACCCTCTCCGCTCACGTCGCGGGTGATGGAGGGATTGTCGCTCTTGCGGGCAATCTTGTCGATTTCGTCGATGAACACAATGCCACATTCCGCAGCTGCCACGTTGTAGTTGGCCACTTGCAGCAGTCGGCTCAGGATGCTTTCCACATCCTCGCCCACATAACCTGCTTCGGTAAACACGGTGGCATCGACAATGGTGAAGGGCACGTCGAGCAGCTTGGCAATGGTGCGGGCCATGAGGGTCTTTCCCGTTCCTGTGCTTCCCACCATGATGATGTTGCTCTTTTCAATCTCCACGCCGCTTTTGTCTTCAGGCTGTTGCAGTCGTTTGTAGTGGTTATACACCGCTACGGCAAGACAGCGCTTGGCATCGTCTTGCCCGATGACATATTGGTCGAGGTGTTTTTTGATTTCAACAGGTTTGGGCACTTTTTTCAATGTCAGTTCCGGGGCACCCTTTTTCTGCATATTGTCATCCAGTACCCCCGTCGATTCCACGATTTCATAGGCCTTTTGCGCACAATCCTCGCAAATGAACCCATTAATGCCGGTAATCAACAGTTTTACTTCCTTCTCTTTTCTTCCGCAGAAGCTACATGCTTTGACCATTCTTTGTATCTTTCCTTATTTATTTGTCGCTTTTTCTGACCATCACCGTGTCAATCATGCCATATTCCTTGGCTTCTTCAGCCGTCATCCAGTAGTTGCGGTCGGAGTCTTTCCACACCTTTTCGTAGGGAGTATGCGAGTGCTCCGAAATGATGGTATAGAGTTCTTTCTTGAATTTCATGATTTCCTTGGCCTCGATTTCGATGTCCGATGCCTGTCCCTGCACACCGCCAAGAGGCTGGTGTATCATCACTCGACTGTGGGTTAGTGCGGCACGTTTGCCCTCGGCACCTGCCACGAGCAATACGGCAGCCATGCTTGCCGCCATGCCTGTGCAGATGGTGGCCACGTCGCTGGATATAAACTGCATGGTGTCATAGATGCCCAGTCCTGCAGTTACGCTTCCGCCGGGGCTGTTGATATAGATAGAGATGTCCTTGCCTGGATCTACAGAGTCGAGATACAGCAGCTGTGCCTGCAGGGTGTTGGCCGTGTAGTCGTCAATCTGTGTGCCGAGAAAGATGATGCGGTCCATCATCAGTCGTGAGAAAACGTCCATTTGTGTCACGTTGAGCTGTCGCTCTTCCAGGATGTAGGGGTTGAGGTATTGGGCTTGTGTGCTGATGACATCGTCAAGTGCCATGCCGTTGATACCCAAATGTTTTGTCGCGTATTTTCTAAAATCGTTCATGTCTTTTTTATCGTTATATTATATAAGTATAAGGGACATAATCTGCCTTTTTGCTTATTAGTAGGAACAAAGTTAATAAAAAAAGTCGATACCTTGCTTATGAAAGGGATAAAAAATGCAAAAAATCTTTTTATTTATGAGAAATGCCCCTACGACGGGCAATAATTCTGTCATCGTAGGGGCATAAGGTGTGTGATGTATGTGTAGCGGATTACTCCTGCATCATCTTGTTGAATTCGTCGAGTGTGGCAGTCTTCTCGTTGAGTTTTACCACGGCCTTCAGAGCCTCGGTGAGTTTGCGGTCAACGGCGCGGTCAACAAACGAGTCGGTGTAGTCGCCCTTCTTCAGCATATCCTTGGCATAGTTCTCGATATACTCTTCGGGGATGTTGTTCATGCCATACTGTGCAAACTGTGCTCTTGCAGCTTCTTTGGCTGTGGCTATCACGTCAGCCTCTTCCACCTTCACGTTGTTGGCTGTGGCCAGTTGTTCCTTGATGAGGTGCCATGCCAGTTCCTTCACGCTCATGGCATAGTTCTTCTCCACATACTCCTCGCCCTTGTCTTTGTTGTTGTTCAGCATGATACGCTTGAGCAGGGCATCGGGGAATGTCAGTTCGCCCACCTTAGCCTCGGCATACTTGCGCACGTCCTGGATGAACTTGAAGTCAGAGTCAACGGCAAACTGCGCCTTGAGTCCTTCGGCAATCTTCTCGCGGAAAGCCTTCTCGTCGGTCACCACGTCCTTGCCATACACCTGGTCAAACAGTTCCTGGTTCACCTCTGCCTTGACATAGCGTGAGATTTCTGTAATCTGGAAGCTGAAGTCGGCGTTGATGTCGGCCACCTCCTCTTTCTTCATCTTCAGCAGCGAAGATACCTCGATGTCGCTTTCGGGGTAAGCCTTTTTGGGGTTGAAGGTGATGATGTCTCCCAGTTTGGCTGTCTCAAACAGTTTCTTCTGGTCTTCCACCTTAATATATTCAGGCATGAGCACGGCACCTTCTACGGTGATGCCGCCTTCTTTGGTGCTGCCGTTCTCATCGAGCTCGCGCAAGTCACCCTTGAGCATGTCGTTGGCCTGATATTCTTCCACCTTGTCATAGTGTCCCGAGCGTGAGGCGAACATGTCAATCTGGCGGTTCACCACCTCGTCGTCCACAGCGATGGTGTAATAGTCGATGGTGTCATCACCGTTAAGCTCGATCTTGAATTCGGGAGCCACGGCAATGTCAAACATGAATGTGTAGGGAGCATCGCCTTCCATGTCAACGGGCACCTGCTTGTCAGAGGGCATGGGCTCGCCCAGCATCTGGATGTTGTTCTCCTTTACATACTTGTATATTTGGTCACCCAGCAGCTTGTTGATTTCATCCACCTTCACTGATGTGCCAAATTGTCTTTTGATCATACCCATAGGAGCCATACCGGGGCGGAATCCCGGGATGTTGGCCTTCTTGCGATAGTTTTTCAGTGTCTTCTCTACATTTTCCTTGTAGTCTGCCTCTTCTACAGTCAGTGTCAACAGACCGTTCACCTTATCAGGATTTTCAAATGCAATTTTCATTGTTTGGTATTTATTGTTTTTAATGATTAATCAAAAATTTGAGGTGCAAAATTACGCATAATCAATGTAATTACCTAATTTAACAAACAAAAAAGCGTAAAAATTTATTTTTTTAACTTCTGCCACAGCCTTTTATGCGTTTTGTTCTTGAGGATATTCCCAATCATGATCTTTTAGTAGGTGGATTCCCTTGTCAAGATTACTCCGTGGCTTCAACTCTAAGCCGATCAGGAGGAATTGGGGGAAAGAAGGGATTCTTCCGAAATATGGAGTGACGCTTTTGCCCCTACGGGTAGGGCGTAAAACAATCTGTGAATATGGCTGCACTACAACGGCAACGAAGTCGACATTCTTACATCATGCAGCAATATATCATCACTCGGAATACCGGATGAACCAATATTTTTCCATCATGGTATCAAAAAAA
>SFEK01000083.1 GCA_004557285.1 Bacteroidales bacterium
AGAATAAGCTATGAGCAAATTAGTCATCAACAACTATGAAGAGTTCGCCGCCATGCTTGGCAAGAACCTTGGAGTATCAGATTATGTAGAATTAACCCAGGAGCGCATCAACCTGTTTGCCGATGCCACTCTCGACCACCAATGGATACATGTGGACACCGAGCGTGCCAAGGTGGAGAGCCCGTTCAAGACAACCATAGCCCACGGTTATCTCACCTTGTCTATGCTGCCCTATCTGTGGGACCAGATCATCGAGGTGCACAACCTGAAGATGATGGTCAACTATGGTATGGACAAGATGAAGTTTGGCCAAGCCGTGAAGTCGGGCGAATCTATCCGTCTTACGGCCGACTTGGTGAACATCGCCAACCTTCGCGGCACAGTAAAGGCTGAAATCAAGTTTGCCATAGAAATCAAGGACCAAAAGAAGAAGGCACTTGAAGGGGTGGCCACATTCCTCTATTATTTTGAATGACAATCGTCGGTGGTCTGTAAATAGAACAGAAAATGTAAGGTGGGGTATGCCCGCGGCTGGGGTTGAACCAGCAAGGTTTGTGTCATGCCCGACACACAACGAAAAAAGGAGTTATCACTCACATGCGAGCGGTAACTCCTTGTTGTTTTTCTGACTGCGGTTAGAATGGCAGGTCGTCCACACTTCCACTCTCTTGCTGTGGAGGGAAGGGTGCTTCGGTGCTCTGCGGCTGGGCAGGTGCAGCAGGTGCGCCCATAGGGGCTGGCGCAGCAGGTGCGCCCATAGGTGCAGGCTGCATATAAGGTGCTCCTGCCATGGCATTCTGCATGGTGGCCGGGTCGATGCGATCCACCTTCCAGGCACGCACGCTGTTGTACCAGCGTCCCTGGTATTCGTGAGCATCGATGTCGAAACTGACACGCAGGTCCTCACCACTCTGAATGTTGAATGCCTCTATCTTGTCGGCACCAAACACGTCAAAGCAGCATTTTCTGGGATACTGCTCGCGTGTCTCGATGACATAACTTTGTGCCTTCCATTGTGTTCCTCTTGCAGAAACGCCCTCCCTTGCCGGGAGAACAACGATGATTTTTCCTTCTATCTCCATGAATTTGTAACTATTAATATTGAAATTTGATTGCGAAATTACTAAATAAGTCGTAAATAAAGAAATTTTTGCTTGAATTTTTTGTTTTGAACACAGCTTTTTTGTATTTTTGTCTCCAATTTGGCAAATCAACAAACCATAAAGAGATAAATCAACAAACATACAGATAAAAATGAGACTTACAACATCAAGCAGCACCTTGTCAGCACGCCTTTTGGCGCTGTCGAAGGTTTTCAACAGCAAGAATACCATGCCCATCCTGGACTGTTTCTTGTTTGAAGTAAGCAACAAAGAACTGACAGTTACGGCATCTGACAGCGAAAATGTGATGACTGCCGTTATTCCACTCGACGAGATGGACGGAGAAGGCACTTTTGCCGTGAACAACCGCACCATCATTGATGCCGTGAAGGAACTGCCGGAACAGCCCCTCACCATGGAGGTGGACATGAATACTTATGCCATCAAGGTGATCTACCAGAACGGTATCTACAACTTTACCGCACAGAGCGGTGAAGAGTTTCCAAGACTGTTGCCGTTGGAAGACAACACCGCCTCCATACTTGTCGATGCCAAGACTCTGGTCAACGACATCTCACGCTCGGTATTCGCCATTGCCAACGATGAACTGCGCCCCGTGATGAACGGTATATATTTCGACATCACCCCAGAGGCTCTGGCCATCGTGGCCAGCGACGGTCACAAACTGGTGCGCATACTCAACCGTAGCATCAACAACAGCACACCCATGGCATTCATCCTGCCCAAAAAGCCCGCAAGCCTGCTCAAGAATGTGTTGCAGAAAACTGATGACGATGTCATCATACGTTTCAACGACCGCAACGCCAACATCATCTTCGGCGAAGGCACTCTCTCTTGCCGCCTGATTGAGGGCACCTATCCCAAATACAACTCGGTGATTCCTAAAGACAACCCCAACCAGCTTAACATCGAGCGCAACTTGCTGCTTGGTGTCATCCGACGCGTATTGCCATTTGCCAGCGACAGCAGCCAGCAAATACGCCTGCACATCGAACCGGGCAAGGCCGTCGTCTCATCTGAAGACATCGACTTCTACACCAGCGCCAAGGAGGAAATTGCCTGCGACTACAACGGTATGTCTATGGACATTGGCTTCAAAGGCTCTTCGCTCGTGGAAATCCTCAGCAATCTCGACTGCGAAGTGGTGACCATCAAACTGGCCGACCCCAGCCGTCCATGTCTTGTCGTGCCTGCCGAACAGGATGACAAAGAGGACGTACTTATGCTTATCATGCCCATGTTGTTAAACGATTAATACACCCATGAAACTCAATCTCTCTAAGCCCCTTGTTGTCTTCGATCTGGAGACAACGGGGCTTGATCTTGTAAAAGACAGAATCATACAGATTTCTTATATTAAGGTATATGTGGACGGCAAAGAAGAACGCAACAACTTCTATGTGAACCCGGGTAAGCCCATACCGCCGGATGTGGTGGCTCTGACGGGCATCTCTGACGAACAGGTGAAGGATGCTCCTTTGTTCAAGGATTTGGCACCCAAACTGGCTGAGACTTTCAAGGGATGCGACTTTGCAGGATTCAACTCCAACCATTTTGATGTGCCCATGCTGGCTGAAGAGTTTCTCAGAGCCGGCACCGACTTCGACTTCTCCAAATGCAGGCTTATCGATGCACAAACCATCTTCCACAAGATGGAACGTCGCAATCTGGCCGCAGCCTACAAATTCTATTGCGGACGAAAGATGGAGGACGACTTCACCGCACACAAGGCCGACGAGGACACCGAGGCTACCTACAGGGTGTTGCAGGCCCAACTCGACATGTATGCCCCGGGCAAACAGGAGGAACCTGAGCGCCAACTGAACAACAACATGGACGAGCTGGCGACATTCTCCAAGGTGAACGACAACGTTGACTTTGCTGGACGCATCGTGTGGAAGGAGATGAAAGATGCTCAAGGCAATACCTTGCTCGATGCCGACGGAACCCCCCGCAAACAGGAGGTATTCAACTTCGGCAAATACAAGGGATGGAGCGTCACCGAAGTGATTCACCGCGACCCGGGTTATTTCAGTTGGGTCATGGGTGGCGACTTCACCTACAACACCAAGCAGGTGCTCACAAGAATACGCCTGCGCGATTTCAACAACAGATAATCATCATTCATCATGCTCAAAGGCAAGAAAATAGTGCTCGGCATCACGGGCAGCATAGCGGCCTACAAGGCATGCCTCATCATCAGGGGACTGATCAAAAAGGGGGCTGAGGTGCAGACCGTCATCACACCGGCAGGCAAGGAGTTTATCACGCCCATCACCCTGTCGGCACTTACCCATAAACCTGTCATCAGCGAGTTTTTCTCTCAGCGCGACGGTACATGGAATTCTCATGTGGACATCGGACTGTGGGCTGACGCCATGCTTATAGCTCCCTGCACAGCCAGCACGCTGGGCAAGATGGCCAACGGCATTGCCGACAACATGCTCATCACCACCTACCTGTCGATGAAGGCTCCCGTGTTCATCGCTCCGGCCATGGATCTCGACATGTATGCCCATCCCTCCACACAACGCAACATGGACACCCTGCGCAGCTACGGAAACATCATCATCGAACCGCAGAGTGGATTTCTGGCCAGCGGTCTTGAGGGCAAGGGGCGCATGGAGGAGCCTGAGCAAATCGTGGCGGCACTCGACCGCTTCTTTGAAGAGGACAAAGAACAGCTCAAGGACAGGCATGTGCTCATCACGGCCGGACCTACTTATGAGAAAATCGACCCTGTGAGGTTTATCGGCAACTATTCGAGCGGCAAGATGGGATTTGCCCTGGCTGAAGAATGTGCCCGGCGTGGTGCCAAGGTGACATTGGTCAGCGGACCGGTGGCCTTGTCCTGCTCCCCTGCCATCAGGCGCATCGATGTGGAGAGCTGCGAACAGATGCACCAGCAAGCAGTAAGCCTCTTCGGCAACTGTGATGCTGCCATACTGTGTGCGGCGGTGGCCGACTTCAAACCGGAACAAGTGGCTGACTCCAAAATCAAGCGGGGCAAAGATGAACTCGCGCTTCGCCTCAGTCCTACACACGACATTGCCAAAGCCTTGGGAAAAATGAAAAACGAGCGACAGATACTCGTTGGATTTGCCCTCGAAACCGACAACGAGGAGACCAATGCCAAAGGCAAACTCGAACGCAAGAATCTTGACTTCATTGTGCTCAACTCTACACGCAACAAGGGTACCACATTCCAAAGTGATGACAACCAGATTACCATCATCGACAAGCACAACATGAGGCCATTTGGCAAAAAGAGCAAAAAGGAGGTGGCCAAGGACATTATCGACGAATTGTATGCCCGAATGGCTGCCAACGAATAACACCCACACAACAAAGGCATAGAAGATGAAAACAAAGCTTATCACCATCATGGCTTGTCTGTCGACATTCGTACAGGCAACAATGGCACAGGAACTCATGGCCAAGGTTACCATCAACCACAACCAGATACAGGGTACGGATGCCAGCGTGTTTGAAAACCTGCAACAAACCTTGGAGCAGTTTATCAACGACAGACAATGGACCAACCTGCAGTTTCAGAAGAACGAGAGAATCGTGTGCAACTTCAATATTACCGTGACCAAATACGACGCTGCGTCGAATCTCTTCACCTGCACGGCACTTATCCAGGCCAACCGACCTGTGTTCAACTCTTCCTATACCACTACCTTATATAATAATAAGGATGGCGACTTCAACTTTGAGTTTGCCCAGTTTGACCAGCTCAACTTCAACGAAGAGCAGATCGACAACCAGCTCACCGCTCTCATCGCCTATTATGCCTATCTCATCATCGGGCTCGACCTTGACAGCTTTTCGCCCATGGGAGGCGAGGACATCCTGCAACGTTGTCTTAACCTGGTAAACAACGCCCAAAACCTGAACTTTACAGGATGGAAGGCTTTCGACAACGACCGCAACCGCTTTGCCTTCATCAACGACTATATGGAGGGGGCCATGAAACCTTTCCGCCAACTGCAGTACGACTATTACCGCAGCGGACTCGACGAGATGGCCACCAATGCTGAACGTGGACGTACCAACATCACCACCACCATCGAGAACAATCTTAAAAAGGTGCACGAGGATAAACCATTGAGCCTCTTGCCACAGATATGGACAGACTACAAGAAAGACGAACTGTCGAACATCTACAAAGGCAAGGGCACACAAAAGGAGAAACAGTCGGTTTACGAAATTCTCTTTGCCATCAACGCCTCGCAAAGCAACGCCTGGGACAAAATCAAGGAATGATTTTGACCGTTCATCATGCTGAAAACTGACACACCATGCTGAAACAACTATACATCAAGAATTTCACCCTGATTGACGCGCTCGACATCCGATTCAACAATGGTTTCTCGGTCATTACCGGAGAAACGGGTGCAGGAAAGAGCATCATTCTTGGTGCCATCAACCTGCTGCTTGGACAGCGGGCTGACGTGAAAAACATCATGCGCAACCACGCCAAATGTGTGATTGAGGCTCATTTCGACATCAGCCGTTATGGCATGCAGGAGTTTTTCCTCAACAACGACATCGATTATGATGATACCGACTGTATTCTGCGGCGTGAAATCAACACCTCAGGAAAAAGCCGTGCCTTTATCAACGATGTACCCGTGCCACTGACCACCATCAAGACTTTGGGCGAACAACTCATCGACATACACAGTCAGCACCAGAACTTGCTGTTGAACAAAGAGGACTTCCAGTTGGAGGTGGTGGACATCATCGCCTCTTGCCAACAACTGCTCGCTGAATACAAAAAGGCTTATCACTGCTACCGTGAAGCAAAAAAGGCGGTGCAAGACGCCGTGGTGGCCATCAACGAGAGCAGAAAGAACGAAGACTACCTGCGCTTTCAACAGAAGGAACTGGAAGATGCTCACCTGGAAAACGGTATGCAGGAACAACTGGAACAGGAGAACGAAATGCTCAGTCATGTGGAAGAAATCAAGACTGCCCTCTACGACGTTGATCATCTGCTGAGCGATGGCGACCACGGACAAAGTCTGCTCGACATGCTGAAACAGGCTTCACGCTCGCTCGACAACATATCTGCCATCTACCCCGAAGCAGCCGACTGGGCGTCGAGAATAGAGAGTTGCCACATCGAGATGAAGGACATCTCGCAAGAGATAGCCAACGGGGTGGAAAACATAGAATTTGACCCTCAACGTCTTGACGAGGTCAACGCCACGCTTGACAAAATCTATACCTTGCAGCAGAAACACCACCTGACCTCAGTGGAAGAACTGATCGGTCTGCTCAACGACATCAACAGCCAACTGGATTCCATTGACAACAGCGACTCTCAGCTGGCCATGCTGCAAGAACGTGAGACTGAGGCTCTTGACAGATGCCGACAACTGGCCTCACAGCTCCACGAGGCACGAATGAAAGCTGCCAAGACCGTGGAAGAGGAGATGTGCCGGCGACTTGTTCCCTTGGGTATGCCCAACGTGCGATTTGCTGTCAGCATCGAGGAAAAACCACTTGCCGACGACGGCTACGACCGCATATCATTCCTTTTCAGCGCAAACACCAGCACTGCCATGCAACCTGTGTCGCAGGTGGCTTCAGGAGGAGAGATCGCTCGCGTGATGCTCTCGCTCAAGGCCATGATCAGCGGAGCAGTGAAACTACCCACCATCATCTTCGACGAGATTGATACCGGTGTGAGCGGAAAGATAGCCGAAAAGATGGCAGGCATCATGCACGAAATGGCTGCTGCCAAACGACAGGTGGTAAGCATCACCCATCTGCCGCAGATTGCTGCCAAAGGTACCACCC
Source organism: Bacteroidales bacterium (assembly GCA_004557285.1). Taxonomy (GTDB): domain Bacteria; phylum Bacteroidota; class Bacteroidia; order Bacteroidales; family Bacteroidaceae; genus Prevotella. Next base: position 6,936 of record SFEK01000083.1, read on the forward strand.
ACTACAAGGTGTTCAAGGAGGAGGGCGACAACGGCACCACCACCCGCATGACTTTGCTCAAGAACGAGGAGCGTGTGCAGGAAATCGCACAGATGCTGAGCGGATCGGAAGTGACTGAGGCTGCGCTCGACAATGCACGCGCACTATTAAGACAATGATTTCATCAATAAAAGACAAATTTCAATCTATGAAAAGAATAATGACCATAACCCTTGCGCTGCTGATGACTATCGGCAGCATCTGGGCCCAGACATCGGCGGTGAAGAATGCTGCCAAATCGGTTTTCACGCTTAACACCTACAACAGTGAAGGATTGCTCACTGCCACCAGTCATGGTGTGTTTGTGGGCGACAACGGCGAATGTATCAGCGACTTGCGACCCTTCGTGGATGCTGCCAAGGCTACAGTAACTGATGCCAAGGGCAACATCATGAACGTGACCCGCATACTGGGCGTCAACGACCTCTACAACGTGATAAGATTCCGTGTTGACGGCAAGACTACCCCACTCCCCTTGGCCACTCAATCGGCCAGCAGCGGCCAGCAGGTGTGGCTGGTATCTGCCGACAACGGCAAGACGATTGCCACACCGGCCACAGTCAACAATGTAGAGCAGTTTATGGACCAATACGCTTTCTACATTCTGGCCCTGCAGGCTCCCGACAATACCACATCATGCCCCTTTGTCAACCAGAATGGCGAGGTGATTGGCATACAGCAGGCATCGGCTACCAGTTTCAATATCCATGCTGTCGATGCCCGATTCGTCCGCACACTATGCACCAACGGCATGTCGCTCGGCAACAGCACCATGCGCAAGATTGGTATTCCCATGGCTCTTCCTGCCGACAAGGAGCAGGCATTGCTCACCCTGATGATGTCGGGCGAACAGGCCGACTCCATCAAGCGTAGTGCCATCGTGGCAGACTTTATTGCCGCCTATCCGGAAATGAGTGAGGGCTATGCAGCAGAAGCACAGATGGCCTTAAATGCCAAGGACTTTGACCGTGCAGCCCAAAGCATGGAAACGGCCATCAAGAAGGTAACCAACAAAGACGAAGCGCATTTTGAGTATGGCAAAATCATCTACAACAAGGAACTTTATCTTGCTGACCACCCCTACAAGCCATGGAGCCTTGACAAGGCACTCGATGAAGTGCAACAGGCTTATGCCATCAATCCTCTGTCCAACTATCAGTATCAGGCAGCACAGATCATCTTCAGCCAGGGGGCTTACGAGAAGGCCTACGAGATGTTCATGAACCTCACCCACTCTGACATCCGCAACCCTGAACAGTTTTATGGCGCAGCACGCTGCAAACAACTCATGCAGGCTCCCGAACGTGAGGTGATTGCCCTGCTCGACAGTGCCATCGTCAATACTGACACACTGCGCCTTTATGAGGCTGCGCCCTATTTCTTGCTGCGCGGACAGATGTATAACCAGACTGACAGTTTCCGCCAGGCGGTGTTCGACTATACCCGCTACGAAATTCTGAGCAACGGCCAAGTGAACGACTCGTTCTATTACATGCGCCATCAGGCAGAGGTCAAGGGTCGTCTATACAAGCAGGCTCTGTCTGATATCACCGCCGCCATCTTGCTCAACCCCCGCGAACCTATGTATTATGCCGAAAAGGCATCGCTTGAACTTAAAGTCAACCGCGTAGAGGATGCGATGACCACCGCCGGCTATTGTGTAAAGCTGGCTCCCGAATATGCTGAGGGATGGCTCCTATTAGGACTTGCCCAGGTCAACAACAACATGAAGCAAGAGGGATTAAAGAACATGGCAAAGGCCAAAGAGCTGGGCAACGAACAAGCCCAGTCGTTCATCGACAAATATGAAAAGGAAAACTGATTGCTACACTCGGGAGTTTTGTTGTTTTACAAAACTCCCGATATTTTTATGGTCTGATCATGATGTGATTGATAACCACCTGCATTAAGGCAAT
>SFEK01000003.1 GCA_004557285.1 Bacteroidales bacterium
ATTCGCCGCATCACAATAGTCTGCCAAAAATTTCATTTTGTCCATTGTTTCACGATCTTCCGTATGGCGTTGACGGTAGAGCATGAAACTCTTGGCTACCTTATAATATCCCTCTTTCATCAGAGCCATTTCCACCTGATTCTGTATATCCTCTACCTTGATGCCCTCATGAACATCCAAATGGCTGATAATCTTTGACATACATCCAAGGTCTGCAGGTTCGTCAACCGAGTTGAAAGCCTTGATGATGGCATTCATAATCTTGTCGAGGCTGAATCGCTCAAGGCCTCCGTCGCGCTTTGTAATCGTGAAGTTATTCATTGACAATAATCGAAAAGTTTCAGTAATTTTTCTTCTTTTTCAACTGATGAAGTTTTCCGTTTTGGAAAACTTTTCATTTTCATTTTCAGAAAAAGTTTTCCATTTTGTTCACCAATTCGGGTGCAAAAGTAATACAAGTTATTTAAATCGCAAAATATTTCCATGAAAATCTATGCATATTTTTTCCGACGAGGAAACAAGAAATTCTTCCCGAACGAATCCCGAAGGAATCCCGAAGGATTGTCGCAACCGTTGTTAGCCAGGTGACGCTCCCTCTTCCCAACAACTGTAACAACTGCTATAGCTGCAACTCAAAAGTTTCGCTTTAATCCACTTGTGGTCAACAAGCGTTCAAGGTGCTGGCCGAACCTAAGTCGCTGGCCGAAAAGGAAAGGCTAAGGAAAGGCTATGCACGGTAAGTTCTTGGCCCTGGGCAGAGCGAAGCGGCACCCTGGGTAGGTTAACCTCCCCAATGCACCCTGCAAGGACAAAAGCCTCAAGAGACAGTAGTTCTGATATGCGGGACAAACACCCCTGGCATAATGACTGATTACCGTGAATTATTGACATTAATCAAACAAAAACGAAAAAACATTTGTGCATATCAAGAAAAAGGAGTATATTTGCAATGCCTATCAAACAACTGCCTCATGGGTACAAATCACTAAAACAGCCGTCATTGAAAATGACTAAAACATTAAACAAACAATGGAAAAAAAATTACGGATTATTTTGACGGTACTGGCTCTTGCATTCAGTTTCGGACTTCAGCAAGAGGCGGCGGCACAACCTCGCTATCAGGTGGGAGTATGTGACTGGATGATTCTGAAACGGCAGAAGTTAGGCGAGTTCCAACTGGCCAAGGACCTGGGCTGCGACGGACTGGAAATGGACATGGGAGGACTGGGAAAGCGCATGGCCTTTGACAACAAGATGCGTGACCCCAAAATGGTGGAAACCTTCAAGCAAAAGGCGGCGGAGCTGGACATCAAGATCGGCGCCGTGGCCATGTCGGGATTCTACGGACAAGACTTCTCCACGAAACCCAGCTGGAGATGGCTGATACAAGACTGCCTCAACACGCTCGACGCGATGGGGGCTGAGGTGGCATTTCTCCCCTTGGGCGGATGCGGCAACGACTGGACGACCAACGACGAAAAGCGCCAGCGCATCATCTGGCGACTGCACGAGGCCGGCGAAATGGCCAAAGCCAGGGGCAAGGTGATTGGCATCGACACCCCGCTAAGTGCCGAAGACAATATCTGCCTGCTCGACGAGATTGGCTCTGAGGGCATCAGGATTTTCTACAAATTCCAGACGGCGGTAGAGCACAAGCGCAACATCGCCAAAGAGATCAAGACTCTGGGCAAAGAGCGCATCTGTGCCATACATGCCAGCAACACCGACGGGGTGTGGCTGCGCAACGACAAGGACATCGACATGAAGAGCATCAAAAAGGCGCTCGACAAGATGGGATGGAGCGGATGGCTGTTCGTGGAACGCAGCAGGGATGTGAACGATGTGAGAAACGTGAAGAAAAACTATGGTGAAAATGTCAAATACCTGAAAGAAATACTACAATAAAAATCATAAAAAACCACTATAATGAAAAATATTCTGACTATATTCTTGGCACTTTGTGGCGTGGTTTGCGCCCAGGCACAACATATCAACCTCAATTCGGCTGGACGCCCCGCTGACTATGTATCGACCATCATGAACAGGTCGCAGAAGGTGACCGACGCCCTGCAGATAACGGGAACGCCAAAAGGACAGGAGGTGCTCAACATCGTAGCCAACCGATACTTTGAGCTGAACGACATCTACAGCGAGCGCGACAGCTTGAAGAAGGCGGCAGCCGCTCTTGAAGGCGAGGCCAAGAAAAACATGCAGGCTTTGGCTGAAAGCCAGAAAGACCAGAAACTATACCGTTCGCATTTCGGGTTCGTTGCCCAACTTTCACTTTTCCTCGACGACAAACAAATCGAGCAGGTGAAAGACATACTCACCTACAACGTGGTGAACGTGACCTACGAGGCACAATGCGACATGATTCCCACGCTGAAAGAGGAGGAAAAGGTACAAATCCTGGCCTGGCTGAAAGAGGCCCGCGAATATGCCATTGATGCCGAAAGTTCGAAGAAAAAGCATGAGGCATTCGGCAAATACAAGGGACGCATCAACAACTATCTCAGCAAAAGAGGCTACAACCTCACCAAAGAGCGTGAGGAATGGGCTAAAAGAGTGAAAGCCAGAGGCGGCACCCTGTAACAGCCATACGGGGAAACCACACTGGTTTTCCCCACCACTGCCAACGGAACAGCACTTCCTCCTGCTGATGCTGCCAACGGCGAGAACGAGAAAACGACACCCAAAACTACTAAAATAAACAAAATGACATACCGAATGAAAAGCATCATTTCCTGCACAGCCCTGTTTGGAGGGCTGTGGCTCGCCACGACACCCGTCATGGCCCAGCAAAACGGTATCACCGATACACGGAACAGCAAATTTGCCATCATGAACTCCACCCCCATCTCTGCCGTGAAATGGACAGAAGGTTTTTGGGGAGAACGTTTCGGCGTGCTCAGCAACACATCGCTGAAAAGCATGTGGGAAACATGGAAATCACCTGACGGGCATAGTTACAACAACTTCCTCATCGCAGCAGGAGAAAAACAAGGCAAGCGCCACGGACCTCCATTCCACGATGGCGACTTCTACAAATGGCTGGAAGCGGTGGCTGCCGTATATGCGGTGAACAAAGATCCCGAACTGGAGAAAATCATGGATGAGGTCATCCGCCTCATCGCCAAGGCACAACGCCCCGACGGCTATCTGCACACGCCTGTCATCATCGCCGAACTGAACAAAAAGGCGGCAGCAGCAGAAGAGGAGAAAGAGAATGAGGCCATTGGCACCAAAGTGGGCACGGGCAAGGACGGCGCATTCGGCAACCGACTGAACTTTGAAACCTACAATCTGGGGCACCTCATCACGGCAGGCATCATTCATCAGCGTGCCACAGGCAAGAACACCCTGTTCAACTGCGCCGTGAAAGCAGCCGACTTCCTGTGCTCGTTCTATGAGAATCATCCCGAAGACCTGGCACGCAACGCCGTGTGCCCCTCACATTATATGGCCATGGCAGAGATTTACCGGGCCACGGGAAACCCTCGTTATCTGAAAACGGCCCAGGGCATGATCGACATCCGTGGCATGGTGGAAAACGGTACCGACGACAACCAGGACCGCATACCGTTCCGCCAGCAATACAACGCCATGGGACACTCCGTGCGCGCCAACTATCTGTATGCCGGTGTGGCCGACCTCTTCTTGGAGCAGGGTGAGGAACAGCTGATGAAAAACCTCACTTCGATTTGGGACGATATCGTTTACCGAAAGATGTATATCAACGGTGCATGTGGTGCCTTGTACGACGGCACTTCGCCCGACGGTACCGACTACAAGCCCGACAACATACAGAAAGTGCACCAGAGCTATGGCCGCCCCTACCAGCTGCCCCACTCCACGGCGCACAACGAGACTTGCGCCAACATCGGCAACATGCTGCTCAACTGGCGCATGTTCCAGGCCACTGGCAACGGCAAATACATCGACTTGGTGGAAAACTGTTTCTACAACAGCATCCTGTGCGGCATCAGTCTTGATGGCACCAAATATTTCTATACCAACCCCCTGCGTCTGAGCGACGAACTGCCCTACAAACTGCGATGGTCGAAGGAGCGCGAAACCTATATCAAGCGTTGCTTCTGCTGTCCTCCCAACACGCTCCGCACCCTCTGCGAGGCACAGGATTATGCCTACAGCATTGGCAACGACAAGACTATATATATAAATATGTATGGTGCCAACACCCTCAACACCACCATCGAGGGCATCGGCGAGGTGGGCATCACACAGGAAACCGACTATCCCTGGGACGGAAAGATAAAACTGACCATCAACAAACTGAAGGGTAAGAAAAAATTCGCCATCGCCCTGAGAATACCCGAGTGGGCCGACGAACCGGCCATCTGCAACGAAGGCCATTGGGATTTGATGACAAAAGAGGGCAAAGACGGCAACTATATCACCACAGACAGAACATGGAAAAAGGGTGACACCCTGACCATCAACCTGCCCATGAAGACACGGCTCATCGAGGCCAACCCACTGGTGGAGGAATGTCGCGGACAGGTGGCCGTGCAGCGTGGTCCTATCATCTACTGCCTGGAGAGCAACGACCTCAACGGCGTGGACATCGACAACATTGCCCTGCCCGTGGATGCAACATTCACTCCCGTGGAAACCACCATTGAGGGCAGCCGAATGATTGCTTTGGAAACCGAGGCTGTCAACCGCACGGAAGAGCCTTGGACAAACACCCTCTACCGACCCGTGAGCAAAGACAAACAGAAAGTGAAAATCCGCCTTATCCCCTACTATGCATGGGGCAACAGAGGCAAAAGCGAAATGACCGTATGGATACCCGTAGAATATTGACAGCATTACTCCTTGCCGTCTTTGCAGGATCAAGCGTGCAGGCGGCAGACATTATCGTAAAACCCGGTGCCTACACCATAGAAAAGGCGTTGCAGGAGGCTCGTGAGGCCCGACGACTCAACGGCGCTGAGCAGGTGTGCATCCACCTGAGCGAAGGCACCTACCGGTTAAACCAGCCCATCATCATCCGACCCGAAGACAACGGCACCCGTATCGTGGCCGACGGGAAGGTGACCGTGAGCGGCGGCGTACGCCTCACAGGATGGAAGAAAGAGGGCAAATATTATGTGGCACAGGTGCCCGACTTCAACGGCAGACCGTTGGAGTTCAGACAGTTGTGGGTGAATGGCCGCAAGGCCGTTAGGGCAAGAGACGTGGCCGATTTCAACGACATGTACCGCATCAGAGCCATCGACAAGGCCAAGGAAATATTGTATGTGCCTGCTGCGGCGGTGAAAAAGATCGTCAACGCCAGATATGCCGAGATGGTGATACACGAAATGTGGTGTGTGGCCAACCTGCGCATCAAGAACATCAAGATACAAGGCGACAGCGCAGCCGTGACATTCCACCAGCCCGAAAGTCACGTCCACTTCATGCACCCGTGGCCATCGCCAATGATTACCACCAACGGGCACAACTCGGCATTTTATCTCACCAACGCCAAGGAACTGCTCGACACCGAGGGCGAATGGTATCTTGACGCCCGTGCATCAAAGGTGTATTATCTGCCACGCAAAGGCGAGAACATGGCCACGGCAGAGGTGGAAGTACCAGCCCTGGAGACCTTGCTCAAGGTAGAAGGCACACCCGACAACCCCGTTACCAACGTGAGCATCAACGGCGTCACCTTCAGCCATGCCACATGGATGCGTCCCTCCATCAGCGGTCATGCACCCTTGCAGGCCGGCATGTATATGATCGAGGCCTACAAGTTGCGCCCCAAGAAGATTCGTCCCAACGGCGACCATAAGCTCGACAACCAGGGCTGGGTGGGCAGACCTGCCGCCGCCGTGATGGTGGACTGTGCCGACGGTGTGGATTTCAACGCCTGCCGGTTTGAACACTTGGCATCAAGTGGTCTCGACTATCATACATATATTAAAGGTGGAAACGTGCAGGGATGTACTTTCAGCGACATTGGCGGCAACGGCATTGTGGCAGGAAGTTTCGGTCCCGAGGCACACGAGGCTCACCTGCCCTACGACCCGTCTGACAAGCGCATCATCTGCACAGGACTGAACATCTCAGACAATCTGATTACCGATGTCACCAACGAGGATTGGGGATGTGTCGGTATCGCCGCAGGGTTTGTCAAGGACATCAAGATTTGCCACAACGAAATCAGCGAGGTGTCATACACAGGCATCAGCATGGGATGGGGATGGAATCAGCAGGTGTGCTCCATGTCGAACAATCTGGTGGAAGGCAACCTCATCCACCACTACGCCAAGCACATGTATGATACCGCAGGCATCTACACCTTGGGGTCGCAACCTCACAGCTTTGTGCAGGAGAATGTGGTGAGCGACATCTACTCTCCCAGCTATGCCCACGACCCCAACCACTGGTTCTATCTCTATACCGACGAAGGTTCATCGTGCATCACGGTAAGGAACAACTGGACACCGGCAGAGAAATTCCTCAAGAATGCCAACGGACCTTGCAACGTGTGGGAGAACAATGGGCCGATGGTGGCCGACAGCATCAAGGCCAAGGCCGGCATCAGGAAATAATACATATACCAAGAAACAATATTATAAACGAACACTTAGGCAGGCAAACACCTGCCTAAACATAAAACAACAATGATATGGGAAACAAGAAAAGCAGTTTGAAGAGTACCATAGCCGTGTCGCTCACCAACTACCTCGATGCAGGAGCCATCGTGGCAGGCGCCAGCGGACTCACCTTATGGAAAGATTATCTCTCGCTTACCGAGGGACACCTGGGATGGCTCAACGCCATAAGTGCCAACTGTCTCGGTGCCGCCATCGGTGCCATCATCGGCGGATTCATGGCCGACAAGTTTGGGCGCAAGGCCATCTACACCTACAACATGCTGGTGTATATGTTGGGCGTGCTCATCATCATGCTGGCTGTCAACTTCCCCATCCTGCTCTTGGGTTTCCTTGTTACAGGTATCTCGGTAGGAGTGGGTGTGCCTGCATCATGGACCTATATTTCTGAAAGTTCTGAAACGGGCAACCGTGGCCGCAACATCTGCATCTCGCAGATGGCATGGGGCATCGGCCCGCTCATCATCCTCCTTATAGGCACTTTGCTTGCACCTCCCACAGGCGGTAGCGGAGACACCGGCGGTGTGCTCTTCCCCTTGGTGGAGACGGTGGCCAACGCCATTACCGGCGGCGGACTACAGGGATCCGCACTCAATGTGTTCAGTTCGCGGATAGTATTTGCCTCGCTGTTCATCGTGGCTTTCATCGCATGGCAGCTGCAACGCCGCCTCGACGAGAGTGCCGAATGGAAGGCAGCCAAGGAAGCTGAGAAGAAAAGCGGAATAAAAGCCAAAGGTGTGTTCTCATCCTTCGGCGACCTGTTCACCAACAAGGTGTGCGTCAAGTCGATACTTTTCCTGGCAGGCATGTACCTCACCTGGAACCTGGTATGTTCGGTCATGGGCTTCTTCCAGCCGCATATCTATGAAACGGCAGGCGGATTATCCAACGAGATGGCCAACAGTTTTGCCGCAGGTCAATGGGTGGTCATCATCGCCATGACCTTTGTATGCTCGCTCGTCGTTGACAAGATGAACCAGCGTTTGCTCTACGCCTTTGGTGTGGGCATGGGCATCATCGCCTGGCTGATCATCATCACCATCGGCATCAACAGCATGACAGGCCTCGTGGTGTTCACCCTGCTGTGGGCGATGCAGGCCGGCGTATCGGTACAGACGTTCTATGCCTTGTGGGCCTCCGAACTCTTCCCTGCCAAATACAGGGCAGCGGCACAAGGCATCATGTTCTTCATCGTGAGAGGACTCTCAGCCGTGTGGGGCATCCTTTTCGTTCACATCTACGGCGAAAACGGCGAAGGCTTCACCATGGCGGCTTATCTGATGATGGCATTCTTCATCATATCATTCATCATCGGCATCATCTGGGCACCCAAGACCCAGGGCAAGACGCTCGAAGAAATTACAAGAGAACGTTATGGAGACAACATCTAAGAGTACATGGATATGGTATCCCGGCGATTTTGAGATTTGGTTGGGCAACCGCTTCAACAACCGCCGCACGGAGCGTGGCGCCATGTTTCCTCCTTTTTGGAAACAGGACAGCCATTGGGTGACCGTGGAGTTTTCAAAGACCGTCGTGCTGGATGCTGCTGAAACCATACACATCAAGACGGAAGGAGACTTCAATTTCATGCTTGATGGGAAATTGCAGTTTGGCATGCCCGAAGCATTTGAAATACCGGCAGGAGAACATCGTCTCAACCTCAAGATACACAACCAGTTCACCCCTCCTGCCCTGTTCATCGAGGGAGAAACCATACACACCGACAGTTCGTGGCTTGCCACCTACGAAGACAAGATATGGATTGACGAAAACGGCGTGGCTCATGGGTCGGGCATCTATGTGCCTGCCGCGTCATGGCATTTTGATACCCACGACAATCCACCGTCACAGTTTGCCCTTGCACGCAAGGAAATGCAGCCGCAAAGCCAGAAGGCCATTTCTGATGGAGGAACGTTGTACGACTTTGGCCAAGAAACGTTCGGCTATCTGAAATTCCAGGAAATAAAAGGAGAAGGCACGCTGAACATCTATTACGGCGAGAGCAGCGAGGAGGCTTTGGACAAGCAATACGGGGAAACATTAGACCGTGTAGATATCCTTGCCGACGGCCAACCGGCAACATGCCGCACAGCTGTCAACCACAACGGCATGCTGCTGTTGCTCCATTCCAAGGCCTTCAGATATGTATATGTAGAGACAGAAGGAAACGCGGCCTACAGCCAGTTGCTCATGGACTACGAATACGCCCCATTCGACCAGGAGAGGAGCGGCAGCTTCCGCTGCAGCGACCGGCAGTTGAACGACATCTGGAAGGTGGGGGCATACACCATGGATTTGACCACCCGAGAATTTTTCGTCGACGGCATCAAGCGCGACCGCTGGACATGGTCGGGAGACGCCATACAGTCGTACCTGATGAACTATTACCTGCGCTTTGACAACGCCTGTGTGCGCCGCACCATCCGCCAGCTGAGGGGAAAAGACCCTGTGACTGCACACATCAACACCATCATGGATTATACCTTCTATTGGTTCAAATCGGTGTTCGACTACTATACCTACACGGCAGACATCGACTTTGTGAGGGAAATCTATCCCCGCATGAAAACCATGATGCAATATGTGCTGCAACGCACCAACGACAAAGGCATGGCCGAAGGGCAGCCCGATGACTGGATATTCGTGGATTGGGTGGATTTTCCCATGCACAAACGAGGCACATTGTGCTTTGAGCAGATATTGCTGTGGAAATCGTTGGAAACCATGTGCCTATGTGCGAAGACATTGGGCAACAATCCCTTGCAGGACCCTCCTCAAGGCAGCATAACCACAGACACCTATCTGGCTGACGCACAACACTATGTTGTATTGGCGCAACAGTTGCGTGACAAACTGAAGCCCACCTTTTGGGACGAGGAGCGTCAAGCGCTGATGCACGCCATAGAAGACGGTCAGATGAACCGTCAAATCACCAAATTCCCCAATATGTTTGCCATCATCTACGACCTGCTCGATGATGACGACAAGCAAAAGGTGATGGACAGCGTGATGCTCAACCCCGAGGTGGAAGCCATCACCACGCCCTACATGCGGTTTTACGAACTGGAAGCATGGTGCCAAATGGGCAGACAGACCGAAGTGCTGAATGAGATACGCAACTACTGGGGAGGAATGCTCAAAGAAGGAGCCACCAGTTTCTGGGAAAAATACAACCCCGAGGACAAGGGCACGCAACACCTGACGATGTACGGACGTCCTTACGGTAAAAGCCTCTGCCACGCTTGGGGAGCCAGTCCTGTCTATCTGCTGGGCAAATACTATCTTGGCGTCAGTCCGCTCTCACCGGGCTATGCCACCTATGAGGTGCGTCCGCATCTCGGCGACTTGGAATGGATGGAGGGAAGTGTGCCCACCCCATTCGGAAGCATACAAGTGAAAATGACCAAAGACACCGTAACCGTGAAAAGTGACGGTGGTGAAGGAATAATGATCATCAATAACCAAAAAACTGTCATCAAGGCAGGACAAGAAACAACCGTAACCTTATGAAAATAACGAATCTCATTGTCACCACGCTGCTTGCCACCACGCTGAACGCCCAAGCAGGCACGCAGGCCAACGATCGGAAAAACAACATCAAGGTAGAAGTGTTGAAAAACGCTACCATGCCGCAAACCGACTATGCGGCAGCCATGATTGCCAAAAACATCCCAACACTCGACAAGGGATGGAAAGTGAAAATCAGCATAGCCAACGACAACAATCTTCCTGCTGAGGGATTCACCATCAGTCGCAAGGGAAAGACCGTGACCATCACGGGCAACGACGCCTCGGGAGCCATTTACGGTGCCAACCGTCTGGCAGAGTATTACAAGTTGAATGGCGACATCAACATCAGCGCCGACATCACCGAAGCTCCTGAGATGAAAATACGAGGCGGCTGCATCGGACTGCAGAAGACCTATTACCTGCCTGGGCATAAGGTTTACGAATATCCCTATACACCGGAAAATTTCCCATGGTTCTACGACAAAGAACTGTGGATAAAATATCTTGACATGCTCGCCGCAGACAACATGAACGCCGTGTTTCTGTGGAACGGCCACCCCTTTGCTTCTTTGGTGAAACTCGACGACTATCCCTTCGCACCTGAGGTGGATGACGCCACCATGGAGAAGAACCAGGAAATGTTCTCCTTCCTGACCACCGAAGCAGCCAAGCGCGGCATTAGGGTCATCCAGATGTTCTACAACATCCTGGTGTCTAAACCCTTTGCCGACCACTACGGCATCAAGACACAAGACCGCAACCGCCCCATCACACCCCTCGTCAGCGACTACACCAGAAAGAGCATTTCGGCATTCATCCAGAAATATCCCAACGTAGGTTTCCTGGTATGTCTCGGTGAAGCCATGGCCACCGTAGAGGATGATGTGGAGTGGATGAACAACACTATCATCCCAGGTATCAAAGACGGATTAAAAGCCTCGGGAAGAACCGACGAACCGCCCATCATCCTGCGCGCCCACGACACCGACGGTCCGCTGGTACTGAGCAAAGCGCTTCCCCTGTACAAAAACATCTACACGATGAGCAAATATACAGGTGAATCGCTCACCACCTACCAGCCGGGAGGACCTTGGGGAGAAACCCACCAGAAACTGGCCGCAGCAGCTCCTATCCATATAGAAAACGTGCATATCCTGGCCAACCTTGAACCTTGGCGCTGGTCATCACCCTCATTCATCGACAAGACGGTCAAGGCCATGCACAACGTTCACCATGCCAAAGGACTCCATCTCTATCCCCAAGCCAACTATTGGGATTGGCCCTACACTGCCGACAAACTGCCCAATGGCGAGCGAATGTTGCAGATTGACCGCGACTGGATGTGGTATTCGGCATGGGGCCGCTATGCCTGGAACAGCCAGCGTGGCAACGACGATGCCTACTGGCAGAAGGTGATAGCCGACTACTATGGTACCGACACCCCTACAGCCACAGCCATCATCAAGGCGCTTGACGAAAGTGGAGAGATTGCCCCCAAACTGCTCCGCCGATTCGGCATCACCGAGGGCAACCGCCAATGTCTGCTGCTGGGCATGAAAATCAGCCAGCTGGTCAATCCCTACAAATACACCATTTATCCAGGTTTCTACGAAAGCTGCGGTCCTGCAGGAGAAAAACTGATTGAATATGTGGAAAAGGAATGGAAAGGCGAGAAGCATGCTGGAGAATTGCCGCTGAATATTGTCAACGAATGTGTGGCCCACGGCGACAAGGCTGTAGCGGCATTGCAAGGATTGGCCGACAAGGTGAGCAAGAACAAGGATGAGTTTGCCCGTCTGGCCAACGACATGAAATGTTACCGCGACTTTGCCTACTCGTTCAAATACAAGGTGCTGGCGGCACAACAGGTGCTCAACTACAAATGGAGCAAGGAAACCGACTATCTGCAGAAAGCCGTTCCTCTGCTCGAAAAGAGCAACGCCTACTACAGACAACTGGTGAACGACACCAAAGACACCTATCTCTATGCCAACAGCATGCAGACCGCACAACGCCGCATCCCCATCGGTGGAGACAACGGAAAATACAAGACCTGGGAGGAAATGATGCCCGTGTATGAAGAAGAACTGAACAACCTGATGGCTCACATCAGCCGCCTGACCTCTACGGACAAGGGCAACAAGACTGAGGTGAAGAACCCCGTGGCCAAGAATGTGGAGGTGAAACTCATCAGCAAATATTCCATGGTGACCATGGAAAAGGGTGTACGCCTGTTTGAAGGACGCGACGAAGCCATCGACTCCATTGCTCCCGAACTGGCCAATCTGAAAGCATTGGTGATGAACCGCGACACCACACGCATCAATGGAGGCAGCGTGGAGTTTGAGTCTGACAAACCTGTCATGATGCTCGTTGGTTTCTTCATCGACGACCAGAACAAGTTTGCCAGTCCTCCAAAACTGGAAATCGACGCCACCGGCAATGAATACGGACAGGCTGAGGCCCTCATCAGCAACGCCATCAGCATGACCGGAATGCCCATTGTCAACATCCACGCCTACCACCTGCCTGCCGGTCACCACACCATCAATCTGCCCAAGGGCATCATCATGGTGGCTGGATTTACCGACACTCCTCTCCGCCCAAGAGATGCAGGACTCAATGGAGGAAGCGATGAGGTAGATTGGCTGTTTATGAAATAAGGCATGACAAGACAAAGCTATTCACACATTTACAGATAGATTTCACAGGTATGAAAAAATACATCGTATGCATAGCGCTATTGGTTGGCTGTATCAGCATACATGCCCAACACAAGGGGAAAAACGGGGAAAAAGCCCAACCAGCTGCACAGGTAGTCACGCAGCAGGAAATGCGCAAGATTTTCAACGAGGTAAGAACCCCATACAAGTTTGGCATGGTCATGGCACCGCAAAGCAACGAACGCAAATTCGACTGTCCCACGGTGTTCCGCGAAGGAGAATCCTGGTACATGACCTATGTGTGCTACAACGGTGCATCGGGAACCGACGGACGTGGCTACGAAACATGGTTGGCCAAGAGCGATGACCTGCTGCATTGGCAAACCCTGGGACGGATACTGGCATGGGGAGACACGGCGTGGGACCTGAACCAACGCGGTGGTTTCCCCGCGCTCATCGACTATGAATGGGGTGGAAGCTACAACATTAGGAAATACAAGAACCGCTACTGGATGACCTACATCGGAGGTCCGGGCACGGGCTACGAGGCGGTGAATGCCCCGTTGAGCATTGGTCTGGCCTCAACGGCAGGAGATGTAACCACAGCTCACCAATGGGACACCTACGACAAGCCCATCATGAGCTACAACGACAAGAACGCCCAGTGGTGGGAATACATGACACAATACAAGAGTACGGTCTACGAAGTGGACAAGAAATTGTTCGGATATCCCTTCATGATGTATTACAACGCCGGCGGCAAAGACGACACCCATCCCAAGGGGGAACGTATCGGTGTGGCCTTCAGCAAAGACATGAAGAAATGGAAACGCTATGAGAACAACCCCATCTTTGCACACGACAGCGACGGCACCATCACGGGTGATGCGCAGATTGTGAAAATGGGCAACCTCTATGTAATGTTCTATTTCTCTGCCTTCAACCCCACGCGCGAATACAACGCCTACAACACTTTTGCCGCAAGCCGCGACATGATACACTGGTACGACTGGGAGGGCGAGGATTTGATTATCCCCTCCAAACCCTACGACGAGATGTTTGCCCACAAGAGTTATGTGGTGAAACACAATGGTGTGGTATATCACTTCTATTGTGCGGTGAACAACGCCGGCCAACGTGGCATTGCCGTAGCCACCAGTGTGCCGATGGGACAAAGTGAGGTGCACTTCCCCTCTCCCAACCCCATAGGAAAACGCTATTCTGCCCAGCTGAATGACCAATGGACCATTGAATACGGCAAGACCACCATGGTGAAGGACATTCCCTACAACCTTGACGACTATCATGGAGCCTTGCAGAAAGAGCATGGCAACCTGCATGGCAATGCGGTATTAAAGAAAACTTTCCAAGCACCGGCCTACAACGACAAGGAATATTTCCTCCGTTTCGAAGGCGTGGGCACATACGCAGAGATATGGCTCAACGGCAAACGGTTGGGAAAATATGACATCGGAAGGACAACCGAGACCATAGACATCACCCCACAGGTGAACAAAGGGGATGAAAACAAACTTGAGGTGAGGGTTTCTCATCCCGAGGGAATTACCGACATGCCTTGGGTATGCGGCGGATGCAGTTCGGAGTGGGGCTTCAGCGAGGGCTCACAACCTTTCGGCATTTTCCGCCCGGTAGTGCTTGAGGTAACCGACAAGGTGAGGATTGAACCGTTTGGTGTGCATATCTGGAACAACGCCACGGCCGACAGCATCTTTGTAGATACCGAAGTGAAAAACTACGGACAGGAGCCGGCCACCTTCAGTCTGACCAGCAAACTGTGTGAGGCCAGCGGCAAACAGGTGACAAGAATGACAGAAGACATCACACTGGCCGCAGGTGAGACACGCACCGTCCGCCAGGCCACTTCCATCAGCAACCCCAAGCTGTGGACATTGGAGAAGCCTTATCTGTATCGACTGAACAGCATCATCAAACGCAACGGAAAAGCCGCCGACGATTTGCTCACCCCATTTGGCGTGAAGACCTGCTCATGGCCGCTCACCCGCAACGATGGCGACAAGCGTTTCTTCCTGAACGGCCAACCGACATTCATCAACGGCGTGTGCGAATACGAGCACCTGTTCGGGCAGAGCCACGCATTCAGCAACCAGCAAATCGAGGCAAGAATCAAAGAGGTCAAGCAGGCAGGCTTCAACGCCTTCCGGGATGCCCACCAACCTCACAATCTGAAATATCAGGAACTCATCGACCGCGAGGGTCTGCTCTGGTGGCCGCAGTTCTCTGCCCATATATGGTATGACACCCCACAGTTCAAGGAAAGTTTCAAGCGTCACCTTGTACAATGGGTGAAGGAACGCCGCAACTCGCCCTCCATCATCCTGTGGGGATTGCAGAACGAAAGCACGCTGCCCAAAGAGTTTGCCAAGGAATGTGCCGACATCATCCGGCAGATGGACCCCACCTGCGGAACCATGCGCCTCATCACCACCTGCAACGGCGGCGAGGGTACCGACTGGAACGTGGTGCAGAACTGGAGCGGCACCTATGGCGGCAAGATTGAGAACTACGGCAACGAACTGAAAAGCAACGACCAACTGCTCAACGGAGAATATGGAGCATGGCGCACACTGGGCAACCATACAGGCGAACGATACACAGAAGAGAAGATGTGCGACATCCTTGAACGCAAAGTATTACTCGCCGAGAGCGTGAAAGACAGTGTCTGCGGACAATTCCTATGGACATTGCAGAGCCACGACAATCCTGGGCGCAGGCAACCTGAGGAAGGACTGCGTGCCATCGACAAGGTGGGACCGTTCAACCATAAGGGTCTGTTCACCCCATGGGAGCAACCTGTGGATGCTTTCTACATGTACAAGGCCAACTACATTTCTCCCGACCAGGAGCCAGTGGTCTATATCGTTCCTTCCATCAGCAAGGACAGCATCAGGGTCTACAGCAATTGCGAGCAAGTAAAACTGTCGTGCGGCACATGGAACGCCACCATCGACAAACCGATCCAGGGCAGATGCTTTAAATGGTATGACATTCAGCTCAATGGTGATGTACTCACCGCCACGGCTTATCATCAAGGCCAAGCCGCCGCAACCGACAAGCTGGCACTGCCTGCCTTCAGCCAATGGGACGAAAGCATCTTGAAGCCTGCCGAAGACTACCATTACCTATACAACATCAACTGTGGTGGTGATGAATACACCGATATGTTTGGCACCAACTGGCAGCAAGACAACACCACATGGTCGTCCTCATGGGGAGACAAATTCCCCAAGGAAACCAGTCCTTACCAAGCCAGTCAGACGTCCTGCGACATGCTGCTGGCCTCACCGCTGTTCCGCACCTCACGATTCGGAAGACATGCCTTGTCTTACCGTTTCGATGCGGCTCCCGGCGATTATCGTGTAGAATTATACTTCATCGAACCGTGGTATGGCCGTGGCGGCAGCGAAACAACCGACTGCGAGGGTCTGCGTCTGTTTGACGTGGCCATCAACGACAGCACAGTCATCAGCAACCTTGACCTTTGGGCACAGGCCCGCTTCGGCAAACCCTACAAACGGGTGATTGACATCCACAACCATGGGAACCAAATCAAGATAGACTTCCCGAAAGTCAATGCCGGACAGGCCATCATAGCAGGCATAGCCGTCGCCTCCAGGCAAGCCTCCAAGAAGCCAGTGGTGAATCCCGCGACTAAGGACATGTGGAAGAATTTCGACAAGGACGTGATGGTACAGACACCCGACAGTCTGTTGCCTCCCAAGAACAACAGTTCCATCACCGCTGAGGGCATCTTGAAGAAAGGAGTGCTCACCTTCAACTACAACGTGGGTGTGGCCAAGGTCTATGCCTTGCGCTTCCGCTATTACAATCCCGAAAAGGAGCGCATACTCCATGTGAAGATTACCGATACCAACGGTGTGGTTTACAAGGAAGACGACATCACCTTTGTCAAGACTCCCGAGAAGAAGACCAAGCGCCGCAACACCAGCATCACCACGGGTTCACAAACCAATGCGGGCAACTACATCGTCACCCTTACGGGCGAAGGCATCGACAAGATGCTGTTTGAAAAACTCACTATCGAATAAGGAATGCGGAAAAAGCATGACCATCATGCCACCGCACAGCAAGACAAAACAATCCAGATAAAGACATGCAGAATATCACAAGACATATCATCAAGATGCGCAGACTTCTTTCGGCCACAGCCATGCTTCTTCCCGTTGCGGGTTGTGCCACTTCAGCGCAGCTCAGGGCAAGGGCCATCGCCGACACCCCATCAGCCCTTCATCACGATTGGGAAGACCAGTATGTGTTGTCGAAGAACAGGGAGGCGGCAAGGGCTTCGTTCTTTCCCTATCGGGAAGTCAAGGGAGACAGAGTGATGTCGCTCGACGGCCAATGGAAGTTCCATTGGACACTCACGCCCGATGAACAGCCTGAGGATTTCTTCTCCACCAGCTTCGATGACAGTTCGTGGACACGGTTTGACGTTCCCGGCGACTGGGAGATGAACGGCTACGGCACCCCGATATACAGCAGTTCGGGCTATACATTCAAGATAGATCCACCATTCGTCATGAAGGAGCCCAAGAAGAAATACACCGCCTATATCGAGCGCAACCCCACGGGATGCTACCGCCGCACCTTCACCCTGCCAGCAGCATGGGCAGACAACGAGGTTTATGTTCACTTCGGAGCTGTGGCCAGCGCATTCTATGTGTATGTCAACGGTCAGGAAGTGGGCTATTCTCAAGGAAGCATGGAACCTGCCGAATTTCGGCTCACACCCTACCTGCACGGCGGAGAAAACAGCATTGCGCTCAAAGTGCTGAAATATTCCGACGGCAGTTATCTTGAAGACCAAGACATGTGGCGTTTCGGAGGTATACACCGCAGCATCTGTCTGTATGCCACACCGCCCATCCGCATTCGCGACTTCGGTGTGCGCACCCTTCTCGACGACGACTACAACAACGCCACCATTGTCATACACCCCGAACTGTCGGTGATTGAAGGACAGCGGGGCGAGGGTTACCGTGTGGAAGCCATGCTGTATGACGCACAGGGACAAGCCGTGCTCGACAGCATATTATGGCAGGATGCAGCCACCATGCTCAATCTCGACCACAAAGGCAAGATCATGAACCAGCGCAACCCCCAACGTGGCTACGCCCAATATGGATGGATGAGCGCCGAAGTGAAGAGCCCGGCCAAATGGACGGCAGAGACACCTTATTTATATACGTTGCACCTGAAACTCGTCGATGCCTCGGGCAACACCATTGAACAGGTGGAAACCCAGGTGGGATTCCGCCGATTGGACATCAAAGACGGACGTTTTCTCGTCAATGGCAAAGCGGTGCGCCTGCGTGGTGTCAACCGTCATGAAATGGACCCTGTTACGGGCAAGGTAGTGACCGAAGAACAGATGCTGCGCGACATCATGTTGCTTAAACAATGCAATATCAATGCCGTGCGCACCAGCCACTATCCCAACGACCCCAGGTGGTATGAGTTGTGCGACAAATATGGTATCTACATCATGGACGAAGCCGATATCGAGGAACACGGACTGCGTGGCACACTGGCCAGCGACCCCTCATGGGCTGGTGCCTTCATGGACAGGACCCAACGCATGGTGATACGCGACCGCAACCACCCCTGCGTGGTATTCTGGTCATTGGGCAACGAGTCGGGATGGGGCCCCAACTTTGCCGCCACAGGCGCATGGATCAAGGAATACGACCCCACACGCTTCATCCATTACGAAGGGGCACAGGGGGCCGACAGCAAAGACCCATCGACCGTCGATGTCGTCAGTCGTTTCTACCCCCGTGTCAAGGGCGAGTATCTCAACCCCGGTGTCAAAGACAACAATATGGAACGCCCCGAAAACGCACGTTGGGAACGTTTGCTCGCCATTGCTGAGAAGACCAACGACAACCGCCCCGTGTTGACCAGCGAATATGCCCACGCCATGGGCAACGCCTTAGGCAATTTCAAGGAATACTGGGATGAGATTTACAGCAACCCACGCATGCTGGGAGGCTTCATCTGGGAATGGGCAGATGGCGGTATCTACAAGAAGCGTGAGGATGGCAAGACCATGGTGGCCTATGGTGGCGACTTTGGCGACGTGCCCAACCTTGGTGCTTTCTGCGTCAAGGGCATCGTCACGTCCAACCGTGAGACAACACCCAAATACTTGGAGGTGAAACAGGTGTATGCTCCGGTGCAGGTGACATGGGACGGGCAGGCTATCCGTCTGGAGAAACGTGACGACCATACCAACCTGGAACTCTACAACGTGATATGGAACATCACGGAAAACGGCAAGACCACCAAGCATGGACAGGGTGCAGGCCTCTCAGCAATACCCGTCAAATGGGCCACCGTTGACCAATCCGCCAATGTCAAAGACATTCGTCTCAATGTGTCGGTCGTGCTCAAGCAAGCACAGTCATGGGCAGAGGCCGGCCATGAAATATGCAACAAACAGTTTACCATAGCCGACGGCATGGACAAAGCGTTCAAGGCCAAGCCACTGGCCAAGGGAAAACAGACCGATGAAACGGCCATTGGCCAATGGATGAACATGGTGCTGCCGCATTTCTTCCGCGCACCAACCGACAACGACCGTGGATTTGGCAACTGGATAGCCAAAGACTGGAAGAACAGTGGCCTCGACTCTGCAACGGTGGAAACCGTGCAGCCCCTCACCACACAGCGCAACGACGACGGCACCGTGACAGCCACCATGACTGTGGTCAACAGATATGCCAAGGGCGAGATGGCCACCGCCTATAGCTGCACCATGGACAGTCAGGGCAACGTGGACTTCCAGGCCACCTACACGCCAAGCGGCGAACTTCCTCCGCTGCCCTGTATGGGCAATACCTTTACATTGCCCAAACAGTTCACCAGGGTTGAATGGTATGGCATGGGGCCCTACGACACCTATCCCGACCGTCTTGAGGCTGCTCATATCGGACTATGGTCGTCAACCGTTGACCAGCAATATGTGCATTATCCACGCCCGCAAGACAGTGGCAACCACCAGCAGACCGTGATGGTAAAACTCACCGACAACAAAGGCAAGGGATGGATGATTACTGCTGAAGACGGACAACACTTCAGTTTCTCGGCACTTCCCTACTCCATTGCCCAACTGTCAACAACGGCTCACGACTGCGACCTTGTGGCAGAAGACAATGTCTATCTCAACATCGATGCCGCCGTCATGGGCATTGGAAACAGCAGCTGCGGTCCTGGTGTACTGAGCCAATACGCCATTGCCCAAAAGCCACATACACTTCATCTGCGATTTACGAAATTAAAATAACATGAAAATATGAAGAAACTACTTTCCACCTTACTTCTGGCACTTCCTGCCATGACAGGAATGCTGGCACAAGACGATGTTTACACCCACAGGCAGTATCTGAGCGGTACTGGCAGCGACGACATGGTACAATGGGATTTCCAATGCACCGGCGGCAACAATTCGGGTAAATGGACAAAAATCGGCGTTCCCTCTTGCTGGGAACTGCAGGGCTTCGGCACCTACCAGTATGGCATGAAGTTCTATGGCAAAGCCTTCCCCGACGGCATTGCCGATGAGCAGGGCATGTACAAATATGAGTTCACCCTGCCCAAGGAATGGGAAAACCATCACATCGACTTGGTGTTCGAGGGTTCGATGACCGACACCAAAGTGCAAATCAACAAGCGCAAGGCAGGTGCCGTGCATCAGGGAGCCTTCTACCGTTTCACCTTCGACGTGACCGACCGTGTGTTCTTCGGCAACAAGAAAAACCTGCTGGAGGTGACGGTCAGCAAAGAGAGCGAGAATGCAGGTGTGAACCTTGCCGAACGCCGTGCCGACTACTGGAACTTCGGCGGCATATTCCGCCCGGTGTTCATCGTGTGCAAACCTGCCTTCAACATTGAGCGCACAGCCATCGACGCCAAGGCCGACGGCACATTCAACGCCTATGTGCTTATCAACCATGTGCTGGAGGGTGCCAAGGTGCGCACGCTCATCACCGACATGAACGGCAAGAAAGTGGCCGAACAAACCACCGACGTGCGCAAGGGCAGCGACCATGCCGACATCAGTTTCAAGGTCAACAATCCCCAATTGTGGACTGCCGAAACACCCAACCGTTACAAGGTGGAATTTGCATTGATCGACAACAAGGGCAAGACCTTGCACATCGAGAAAGACAAATTCGGTTTCCGCACCATTGAAACCCGTTACAACGACGGACTGTATATCAACGGCAAAAAGGTGAATATCCGCGGTGTCAACCGCCACAGCTTCTGGCCCGAAAGCGGACGCACCCTCAACAAGACACTCAACATTGAGGACGTGAAACTCATCAAGAGCATGAACATGAACTCCGTGCGCCTCTCCCACTATCCTGCAGACCCCGAATTCTATGATGCCTGCGACAGTCTTGGCCTTTATGTCATGAGCGAACTGAGCGGATGGCACGGTCACCACGAAACCATCAACGGACAGAAACTGGTGAAGGAGATGGTGACACGCGACGTGAACCACCCCTCCATCATCTGGTGGAGCAACGGCAACGAAAAGGGATGGAACGACGAACTGAACGACGAGTTCCACAAATGGGACATCCAGAAACGCCCCGTGCTACATCCGCAGGGCAACTTCGGCGGCTACGAGACCATGCACTACCGCTCCTACGGCGAAAGCCAGGAACACATGCGCCGACCGGAGATATTCATGCCCACAGAGTTTCTGCATGCCCTCTATGATGGCGGTGCTGGTGCCGGACTGTACGACTATTGGGAAATGATGCGCACCTGGCCGCGCTGTGCAGGCGGTTTCATCTGGGCATATGCCGACGAGGGTGTGGTGCGCGTGGATATGAACAACATGATCGACAACGTGGGCAACTATGGTGCCGACGGCATTGTAGGTCCTCACCACGAGAAAGAGGGCAGCTACTACACCGTGAAACAGGTGTGGAGCCCTGTGCAGGTGACATTGGGTGGGCAGAACGAAAAACTGCTACTGCCTGATGGAGGCTGCTCGCAGACCTATCCGAACTGCGGTTTCGAGGGTGGCAACATCATCGTGGAAAACCGCTACGACTTCCTGTCACTCAAAGGGGTGCGCTTCGACTATTCATTCGTGAAATACGAGGGGAGCAACACCAAGACTATAGTTTCCAAGACCGTCAACGGCCTGGATGTGGCTCCTGGAGCAAAGGGAGAAATCCAGGTGGGTGCCGCCCCTGCCGATGCAGAGGCTTTGGTGGTCAAGGCCACCGACAACACCGGCATGGAGATTTTCACCTGGGTATTCAAGATGCAGGACACACGCCACGACATCATGGTGAAAAACGAAAACCGCATGCGCAAGCCGTGTCCTACCTATAATAATGGTATAGTTACGGCCTACAACACCACATTTACCTTCTCCACCACCGACGGCACCCTGCAGCAGGTGGTTACACCTAAGGGTACCTATAAGTTTGGCAACGGTCCACGCTTCTTCGCCTATCGCAGGGCCGACCGCTCTTTCGACCAGTTCTACAACCATGACGACAAAGAGGCGGAGAAGAAGAAAACCACCTATACCGCCTACGATGAACAGGGCAAATTCAGCCAACTGTCAGCACGACAGGGCGAGAACGACACCCTCATCGTGACTGCCGAATACAAATTGGGCTCGTTGGAAAAGGCCGAATGGCACATTGCCCCCAACGGAACAGCAAGACTGGTATATACCTACCATTTCAACGGTGTGGTCGATCTCATGGGCATTCAGTTCGACTTCCCCGAAGACAAGGTTGTCAACAAACAGTGGTTAGGCTTTGGTCCCTACCGCGTTTGGAAAAACCGTCTGCATGGACCGCAGTTGGGCGTATGGAGCAACGACTATAACGACCCCATTCCTGGCGAGAGTTTCGAATATCCCGAATTCAAGGGCTACTTTGCCGGCGTGCAATGGATGAAGCTGGGCACCACCGTGGGCACCATCACCATGAAGCCAGGAACCGACAGCGAATATGTAGGCGTTTATCAGCCACAAGACGGCCGCGACCAGCTGCTATACACCTTCCCCGAGACAGGCATCAGCTTCATGCAAGTGATACCTGCCGTGCGCAACAAGGTGAACACCACCGACCTCAACGGACCTTCGGCCCAGGCCGTATGGGCCAACGGAAAGCACACGGGTGAAGTAACATTCAATTTTGAGTAAACATGAGAAAAGCTATCGTCACCAGCATGTTCTGTGCCTTGAGTGTGCAGACATATGCACAACCTACCATTCAGGGGAACACCCCTGAATGGTATCAACGTTTCACGACACCACCTGAAGAAACACAACCGTGGACCTTCTGGTATTGGATGTATGGCTGCGTGAGCGACGAGGGCATCCGCCTCGACCTTCAGGCCATGCACGACACCGGTATTGCAGGCTTCTATCTGATGCCCATCAAAGACACCACCGACGGTAAGCAATATGGTGGCACAGCCAGCCAGTTGACGGCTGAATGGTGGAAACGCATGGACACCGTGTTCCAGGTTGCCGACAGTCTTCACCTGCAGATGGGCATCCATTTCTCCGACGGCTTCGCCCTTGGAGGCGGTCCTTGGATCACGCCCGAAGAATCCATGCAGCGTGTGGTTTGGTCAGACACCATTGTCAATGGCGGCAAGCAGCAGCTCACCCTTGCCCTGCCTACCCACAAGGAGAACTATTACCAGGACATTGCGCTGTATGCCTACCCTGCCACATACGAAGACCACCGCAAGCCACAGTCATCGGTGACATTTCCGTTCAAGTCGTCATCCCCCTGCGACATCATCATGTCCTATGATGCCCCCTACACGCTGCGCAGTGTTAAGATAGTGACCGGTGGCAACAACTATCAGGCCCACCGTTTCAAGGTGTATGCCTCAGACAACGGCACCGACTACCGTTTTGTGAGAGAAATCAGTCCTGCCCGGCAGGGATGGCAAAACACCGATGCCTACGCCACCTATGCCATACCGGCCACTACGGCACGCTATTTCAAGTTTCATTGGACTCCCGAGGGCAGCGACCCCGGGGCCGAGGATATGGATGCCGCCAAGTGGAAACCCAACCTGAAGATTGGTGGTATCATCATGGGCAGCGAACCCGTGATTGACGGCTACGAAGGCAAATCAGGTGCCGTGTGGCGCGTGTCTGCCCGTTACCCTGTTGCCGACAATGAATGTATTGATCCACAGCAAATCATCAACCTCAGCGAACAGTTGACTGCTGCGGTGTCGACGGGCACACCACTCACCGTCAACCTGCCCAAAGGACGCTGGCACCTGCTGCGCATGGGACACACGACCACCGGCCACACCAACGCCACAGGTGGTGGCGGCAAAGGCCTGGAATGCGACAAATTCTCCCGAGAGGCCATCAGGAAACAGTTTGACCACTGGTTTGCCACGATATACCGACATGCGCCACAAGATGTGGCAAAGCGTGTGCTCACCCGTCTGCATGTGGACAGCTGGGAGTGCGGAAGCCAAAACTGGAACCGAGATTTTGCCGCGGCCTTCAAGGCACGCCGTGGCTATGACCTCATGCCCTGGCTTCCTCTGTATGCCGGTGTACCCATGGCATCATCCGACCAGTCAGACCAGGTGTTGCGCGACATCCGTCTCACCATTGCCGAACTCATCAACGAGGTGTTCTTCAGCGAGATGGAGACATTGGGCAAGGCCTATGGTTGTCGTCTGTCGTGCGAATGTGTCGCACCCACTATGGTCAGCGACGGTCTGCTGCATTATCAGCACGCCGACTATCCCATGGGCGAATTCTGGCTCAACAGTCCTACCCACGACAAGCCCAACGACATGCTCGATGCCATCAGCGGTGCCCACATCTATGGCAAGAACATCATCCAGGCCGAAGGGTTCACCGAAGTAAGGGGCACCTGGGACGAACATCCCGCCATGCTCAAGCCGCTGCTCGACCGCAACTATTGCATGGGCATCAACAGCATCGTGTTCCATGTCAACACCCATAACCCGTGGACCGACCGTGCGCCTGGAATGACGCTCGACGGCATCGGCACGTTCATGCAGCGCGACAACACCTGGTGGAACGAGATGCAGGCTTTTAACACCTACATCCGTCGCTGCCAATCGCTGTTGCAGTATGGCCGTCCTGTGGTTGACCTGGCCGTATATACAGGCGACGAGACGCCACGCCGCTCCATCCTGCCCGAAAGACTGGTCAACACCCTACCCGGACTCTATGACCCGCAGAAGATTGAATGGGAGAAGGCGCGTCTGGCCAATGTGGGACAGCCCTTGGAGGTAAGTCCTGTGGGAGTCACCCACACCGCCAACATGACCAAGGCCGACACCTGGCTCAATCCTCTGCAAGGCTATCAATATGACTCTTTTAACCACGACGTGCTGGCACAGTCTCGGGTGGAAAACAAGGAACTGGTAACTCCCGGCGGGACAAGATACCGCGCATTGGTCATTCCGCAGGAGCGCAAGATGAACCCCAACCGCATCATTGGGTGCTGGCCACTCATCGACCGTCTGGAGGCTCAAGGGCTTCCGGTCATCCGCTCGCCATGGACGGAGCCTGACCTCTCGTCTATTCACATTCCCCGCGACATAACCCTGCCCGACGGCGTGGCCTATACACACCGCCAGAGTGACGGTTGCGACATCTATTTCGTAAGCAACCAGACTGCAGACAAGTTGTGTTTCGTGCCCGAAATCAGAACAAAGGGTGCATACCGCTACATCGCCGATCCCATGGACGGCAGCATCAGAAGCATGGAAGGCGAGATAACCCTCCATCCATACGCTTCGGCCTTCATCGTCATCACCCAACAGGCACTGGACAACAGTTGTCTGGAAAATGTCGATGGCACCCAGCTCATGCCACAACCCCTGACATTCAACAAACCTTGGAAGGTGGAGTTTGAGAAAAACGGCGAGACCGTCACAGCCGAACAACTGTTCGACTGGTCTTCTCACGACCGTGCTGCCGTGAAATATTATTCAGGCCACGCCACCTACACCAATACCTTCAAGTTCAAGGAAAAGGATTACGACCGTGTGATGCTCGACCTTGGAAGGGTGGAAAACATTGCCACCGTATATGTGAACGACATCCCCTGCGGCACCACATGGATGGCTCCCTATCAGGTGGATATCACCAAGGCCATCAAGAAAGGCAACAACCAGCTGAAGATTGTGGTGGTGAACACTTGGGCCAATGCCTTGCAGGGCAACGACGAGGGCAACCCACCATTCCCCGGCATCTGGACCAACGGCAAATACCGCCGTGCCGACAAGACTTTGCTGCCCGCAGGCCTACTTGGCCCTGTGCAACTGTTGAAATAACAAGAACGACAATAAATCAACTGATTACTAAAACATCATAGAAATATGAAAAAAACAACGCTTATCCTTACTGCCCTGCTTGCCGCCACAGGCATCAGCGCCAAAGTAACCCTGCCTAAGATATTCTCCGACGGCATGGTCATACAACGAGAAACCAACGCCCACCTTTGGGGTCAAGCCAAGGCATCGGGCAAAGTCAAGATTACTACCTCTTGGAACAACAAGAGCTATACCACACAGGCCGATGCCGATGGACGTTGGAAGACGGCCATCAGCACCCCTGTTGCAGGTGGTCCTTTTACCATCACCTTCGACGATGGCGAGAAGACCGTGCTCCGCGACATTCTTGTGGGCGAAGTGTGGCTGTGTGCCGGACAGAGCAACATGGAGATGCCCATGAAGGGGTTCAAGAACCAGCCTGTGGACAACAGCACCGAAGACATTCTCCATTCCACCGACAACCAGCTGCGCCTTTTCACGGTGAAGCGCAACAGCAAGTTCACACCTGTTGACGATGTCACGGGAGAATGGCGTGCAGCCGCACCGGCATCGGTGAGAGAGTTCAGTGCCACAGCCTATCATTTCGGCAGAGAACTGCGCCTGTCGCTGCATGTTCCCGTTGGTCTTGTAGTGGCTGCATGGGGAGGTTCAGCCTGCGAGGCATGGATGACCGCCGACTGGCTCAAGGCTTTCCCCGATGCCAAGATTCCTGCCACCGAAGCCGATATCAAATCGAAAAACCGCACGCCCACCTTGCTCTACAACGGCATGTTGCACCCCTTGGTGGGCATGGCCATGCGTGGAGCCATCTGGTATCAGGGTGAGGACAATGTGCCCCGTTACTCTACCTACGCCGACATGCTCACCGCCATGGTGGGCGGCTGGAGAAGCCAGTGGGGCATCGGTGATTTCCCGTTCTATTACTGCCAGATAGCCCCCTACGACTATTCGCTGGTCAAGGGCGAGGTGAACAGTGCTTTCCTGCGCGAACAGCAGGCCAAGGCCGAGATGATGATTCCTCATTGCGGCATGGCGGTGCT
Organism: Bacteroidales bacterium; assembly: GCA_004557285.1. GTDB lineage: Bacteria > Bacteroidota > Bacteroidia > Bacteroidales > Bacteroidaceae > Prevotella. Next base: position 27,235 of record SFEK01000003.1, read on the forward strand.
CATGGACGCCGGCATGGACTATGGCATCCATCCCCGCAACAAGCATGTGGCCGGTCTGCGCCTGGCATTGCTCGCCCTCAATGACACCTATCAGATTGAAGGCCTCAACTCAAAGAGTGCCTGTTTCAAGGAAGCCACGTTCAACAACGACACCGTTGTGGTGTCGTTCAATCGTGCCGACATGTGGGTCTATGGCACCAAGGGCTATGTGAGCGAGCGTTTCGAAGTGGCAGGGCAAGACCGTGTGTTCCACCCTGCCAAGGCATGGATAGAGCGCAGCAAGGTGTATGTCAAGAGCGACGAAGTGCCCCACCCCGTTGCCGTGCGCTATGCGTTCAAGGATTGGGTGATGGGCGACCTCTACAGCGATGGTCTTCCCATCAGTTCGTTCAGGAGTGACAATTGGGACAAATAACATGAAGCCATTCATCATCATCATCATCATCTCCCTGCTGCCGCTGCACGGCATGGCTGGAAACGTAGTCCCCGACGACTATGTGTGGACTACCCCGAGCCGCAACTCGTCAGAATCCATGCCCTGCGGCGGTCATGATGTGGGCATGAACGTCTGGGTAGAAAACGGCGATGTGCTGTTCTATGTGTCACGCAGCGGCATGTTCGACGAGAACAACACCCTGCTCAAGGCAGGCCGTTTCCGCCTTCATCTGTCCTCTCAGCCGTTCGGTGGCGAGCATTTCAGACAGACGCTTCGCCTGTCAGACGGTGCGGTGTATATCCAAGGCCGCGACACCGAGATACGCCTTTGGGCTGATGTCTATACTTCTGCAGTGTATGCCACCATACGCTCTTCGCACAAGACTGATGCCACGTTGAGCTACGAGAGCTGGCGCTACAAAGACCGCCCCGTGAGCAAGGGAGAGTGCCAGCAATGTTCCTACAAATGGGTGTTGCCCAAAGACTGCACGACATTTGCCGACAGCATACGCCCCGGGGCCGACGCTTTGGAATTCTGGCACCAGAACAGGCAGGAAACAGTGTTCGACTTCACCGTCAGTCGTCAACGTCTCGACCAACTCAAGCCGCAGCTCTACAACCCCATTGGCGGATTGAAGTTCGGAGGCATCATGAAAACATCCCAATTCACCTTTGCAGGCACCTCTGAAGGAGTGTATGCCTCCACCGACTACCGGGCATGGCACTACCAGGGTCGAGGCATCACCAAAGCCACGATCAGCATCGCTCTCTATGAGGGCAACGCACAGCCCCGACTGCCCAGTGCCAAGGTGTCTGCCAAGCGTAGCGCCGACTGGTGGAAATCGTTCTGGCAGCGCAGCCATGTGGTGGTGAGTGCATCCGGTGCCGACTCTGCAGCGGCCTCAGCCATCACCCGCAACTATGCCTTGTTCCGCTACATGCTCGGCTGCAATGCCTACGGCCAATGGCCTACCAAGTTCAACGGTTCGCTGTTCACCTTCGACCCCGTGTATGTGGACGAGAAGACCCCCTATACACCCGACTACCGCCGTTGGGGTGGCGGCACCATGACAGCACAAAACCAGCGCCTGGTGTATTGGCCGATGCTTAAGACCGGAGACATCGACATGATGAAGGCCCAGTTTGACACCTATCTGCGCATGTTGCCCACTGCGGTGGCACGCACCCGCCATTATTGGGGACACGACGGGGCCTCGTTCACCGAACAGATAGAGAATTTCGGACTTCCCAATCCTGCCGAATACGGCAAGCACAAGGAGGGCGACGACTTTGGCATGGAGCGCAATGCGTGGTTGGAGTACCAATGGGACACGGCCCTGGAATTCTGCGCCATGATCTTGCAGGCCCACCAGTATGCTGGCACCGACATCACCGCCTACCTGCCCATGGTGGAGCAATGCCTGCGCTTCTTCGACGAGCATTACCAGTATCTTGCCCGGCAGCGTGGCGTCAAGCCGCTCGACGGCGATGGTCACCTCATCCTCTACCCTTCCTCAGGATGCGAGACCTACAAGATGGCCTACAATTCGGCCAGCGTCATTGCTGCCCTCAGCACCGTCACCACTGCCTACGCGCAATATCTGGAGCAACAGCAACCCACTGACACCACAGCCATTGCCTGGCTCAAGGCGCTCTCCGGGCGCATTCCCCCGTTGCCCCTGCGCACCATTGACGGACACACCTGCATCGCCCCGGCGGTGGTATGGGCACGCATACAGAACGTGGAGACTCCTCAGCTCTATCCCGTATTCCCCTGGCGGGTGTATGGCATGGGGCGACCCAACCTCGACATTGCCCGCAACACCTATCTCAACGACCCCCATGCCCTCAGCATGAGAACCTCCAAGGGATGGAAACAAGACAACATCTGGGCGGCATGTCTCGGCATCACCGACGATGCACGACAACTGACCATCGAAAAGTTTGCCGATGGCCCTTACCGTTTTCCTGCCTTCTGGGACCCAGGTTACGACTGGGCACCCGACTGCAACCGTGGCGGCTCAGCCATGATAGGGCTTCACGAAATGCTGCTGCAGGAAGATGCCACCGGCCAACTGCTGTTGTTCCCCACATGGCCCAAGGGATGGGATGCCCGTTTCCGGCTGCATGCCACAGGTGGACGTGTGGTCGAAGCAGAGATTCGTGAGGGCAAGGTCACGACAATCCAACAATGACAACAATCCAAAAACAATGATACAATGATGAAGAAAAAGCATATTCTGCTGCTCGTAGCCATATGGCTATGCACCACGGCGGCAATGGCAAAACTCACCGTCACCCGTCTCACCTGCAACTATCAGCAAGGACTTGCCCTCACCAAGGGCAACCTGCGCATGGGATGGCAGATGACATCGGATGTCAACGGCGACTGTCAGACAGCCTACCGCATCACCGTGTGCGAACAGGTCACGGGGCGCCGGGTGTATGACACGGGCAAAGTGAAATCATCGCAAAGCCAGCAGGTGGTGCTCCCTCCTCTGGGTTACAGTCGCTACGGCTACTGGTGGCAGGTGAAGGTGTGGGATGCCAAGGGGCGTCCGTCGACACCCAGTGAGCGACAATCGTTCCGTGTGGTACCGCAAGATTTGGGCGGACAATGGATTGGTGCCATCAGTAGGCACGATGCCCGTCTGCCCGAGGGTCGATTCTCCAATGCGGTGTTCAAGAAAGAAGACTTCAAGCAGCTATGGTCACCCGTTGACAGCCTCTCGTCAAAGAGCATCATGCTACGCAAGACATTCTCCACCACTGGCCGGCGCATCACCGATGCCGTGGTATATGTCAGCGGACTGGGGCATTATGAACTCAGCATCAACGGTCATGCGGTGGGCGATGCGGCATTTGCCCCCTTGTGGAGCGAATACGACAAGACCGTTTATTACAATGTCTATGATGTCACCCCATTGCTCCTTTCGGGCAACAATGCCATCCATGTGCTGCTGGGCAATGGTTTTTTCAACGTGCAACGACTCAACCGCTACAGCAAGTTGCAGACCAGTTTTGGCGCACCGCAGCTCATGCTGCGCATGGACATCAACTACAGCGACGGCAGCAGCCAGACCATCCTCAGCGGCGAAGGGTGGAAATATGCCCTCAGCCCCATCACCTTCAACAGCATCTACGGCGGCGAATCGTATGATGCCCGTCTGGAACAGCCTGAAGCCGCACTGCCCACCTTTGATGACAGCCACTGGCTGCCGGCCATGGTGGTTGAAGGTCCCAAGGGCACACTCGAGCCACAGACGGCACCTCCCGTGAAGATTATGGAGCGTTATGGCATCAAGACCATCACCAACATCGACTCGTTGCAACAGGCCTCACGTGCTACAAAAAGAGACATCCACCCTTCGGTGTTTGTGGCCGACATGGGGCAAAACCTGGCAGGCTTCCCCGAGATCACCGTCAATGGCCGTCGTGGACAGAAGGTCACCATGGTCGTGTCTGAAGGGCTCAACAAATATGGGGCGTGCGAACAGCGGCAGACGGGCAGGCAGCATTTCTACGAATACACGCTCAAGGGCGATGGCGAGGAGACATGGCATCCGCGTTTCTCCTATTACGGTTTCCGTTACATCCAGGTCGAAGGGGCTGTTCATCGATATGATCATCTTGGGTGTCTCTTCGGGCGAGAGGCGCACGGTGTTCTCGTAGAGGTTGCGCACGGAGAGGCGCGAGGTGTTGTTGTAGAACGACTCCGCATCCACGCCCGCATCGAGGTCATCGATGATGACGGCAGATTGCACCGTAAGCTGGAAGTCGCAGAAGTTCTTCGCCATATCGCCCGGATTCTTGCGGTAATCCTTGCCGCTGACGTACATGTTGCGCCTTACAAGGTCGAGCAGGAAGGTAAACATCGACTTACCGTTACGGCCACTTGCTTTGCCCTCCTGCGCCACGCTGTAGTCCGTCACCATCACCATCTGCTGCCGCGTGTCGGTGCGGTAGCGCGAAAGCATGTAGCCCAGACCGAGGATCTTGTTGACGAAGTGCATGTCCTGGAACTGCCGCTCTTCGGGGTTGAGCTCGCAGCCCATCTCCTCCTTGCGC
>SFEK01000084.1 GCA_004557285.1 Bacteroidales bacterium
CTGAATGATAATACTGTCTGTTTTCATTATTCATAATTTTCTCACTGCCTGACGACATTTCATTATCTCTCTTTCAGTAAGCATAGTGTTACGTCGTGTACCGCCCTTTTCTATGGTTGCCACAATCTTAAAACCACTGTACCTACATATTTCTTTCAGTGCCCTTATCGCCCCATGACTCTGATGCATCAGGATGTTCAGAGGCCAGGGAGTTGTTGACGTGCTGACAAGCACGCAACGCTTGCCCTTATGCAGGGGGATCGGAATTCCGCGAGGGCTCTCGCCCATCATACCATAAACCATACGGTCAAAAAGCAGTTTCAACATTCCGGGGATGTTTCCCCAATAGCAGGGTGCGGCAATAATCATTGCCTCGCAGTCCTTAATCAACTGCAAGACACGCTGTGCATCATCTTCAGGCAGCATACAGAAGCCTTTTGTCCTACATTGCATGCAAGCCAAACAAGGCTTAACATGCAGATTCTGTACCTCTATCACATCCACTTCCGCCCCTTGCGCCTTAGCCTCATCAGTCATCACAGCCACCATCTGCGCAATATTACCCCTCTTCCGTGGGCTTGCATTGATTATCAGTATTTTCTTTGTCATTGACTTCCTATCTGAAATTTTCGCATGCAAAGTCACCAATTTTTCTCTCATTTCATTTGTAAAAAACGGACAATTATCGATGCAAAAGTAGATGGACTCCAAAAAATGGAAAATCCCCTTCATACGGCATTTTTATCCCATCAATGTGGTACAAGAGCGACAACTATTAAACATACTTAAACGGAGGATATTTTTTCAGCCATAGACAGTGGCCAAATGAAAAAGAATCCGCAATTTTGTCGTCCAGATAACGGGGTGCTGAACCTGACGCGTGTGCAAGCATTTTGCTGCGCACTTCAAGTCCGGGTGATGCTGAGATTATACCCACAGACCTGATGCAGATAATGCTGCCGTAGGAATATCTCGATAACACAACCTCCCTCGAGGAGAAGACTCATCCTCCAACATTGGGAGAGAGTCTGATGCGTGTCCCCGTTTTGAAGTGAACAGCCCTTCAAAGTGGGGACGAATTGTATATATACGGATAGATTATAAAGATACAGTAAGCATATGAACTATACAATTAAAATCAACAATCAGGACAGGGAAACCAGTGCCTGTGATCTCCTCCAGTTGTCAGAAGAGTTGCAACTGCCGGAAAAGGGAGTGGCCATAGCAGTGAACGGTCGTATCTTGCCACGAGGCGAGTGGAAAGGGTATGCCTTAAAAGCACAAGACAACATTACGGTGGTAAAGGCTGCCTTTGGAGGATAACAGCCTGATACCGTTATCGGCCACCCTACGAAACTCCACCGGCCGGCTCAGGATCTGTGCAGGAAGGTTGGAGCCACATTTCAGCGAACAAATAAAACAAGAAGAACAAAATAGAAAATAGGATGAATGACAAACTGATAATTGCCGGAAGGCAATTCAATTCAAGATTATTCCTGGGAACAGGTAAATTCAGCGACAATAGTCTGATGACAGAAGCTATCAAGGCTTCGGAAACAGAGATGGTAACAGTTGCTATGAAGCGGGTGGAACTCTCTGACGATAATGACGACCTGCTTAGGCACGTGACACAGAATCCCAACATACAGTTGCTGCCCAACACAAGCGGCGTACGCGATGCCGAAGAGGCGGTATTCGCAGCACAGATGGCCAGAGAGGCCTTCGGCACCAACTGGCTGAAACTGGAGATACACCCTGATCCCAGGTATCTGCTGCCCGACTCGGTAGAGACACTGAAGGCTACCGAACGATTAGTGAAGATGGGCTTCGTGGTTCTGCCCTACTGTCAGGCCGACCCCACCCTGTGCAAACATTTGGAAGAGGCTGGAGCAGCTACCGTGATGCCCCTGGCTGCACCTATTGGCACCAACAAGGGACTGCGCATGAAGGATTTCCTGCAAATCATCATCGAACAAGCCACTGTTCCCGTAGTGGTGGATGCCGGTATAGGAGCCCCAAGCCATGCTGCTGAAGCGATGGAAATGGGGGCTGACTGCGTGTTGGTGAACACGGCCATCGCCGTGGCAGCTGACCCTGTAAAGATGGCAGACGCCTTCCGCATGGCCGTCATAGCAGGACGTATGGCATACGAGGCAGGGCTGGGAGCCGTCAGCGACTGCGCCATGGCGACATCACCCCTGACAGCATTTTTGGACAATACAGGCAATACTCCCATCTAACACCCTTGTACCATCATGCCAAACGACAACAAAGCATACGCTAAGAGGGAAAAATATTACATGTCCGGGACACTCTTCCCCGACATCAGGGTGGGTATGACGAAAGTGAATCTCACCCCCACGGTGATCAAGGACAAGAACGGCATACCCCATACCGAGAAGAATGACCCTGTACTGATCTACGACACCAGCGGTCCGTTCTCCGACCCCAACATAGAGGTTGACCTGCGCAAGGGTCTGCCTCGCATGAGGGAAGAGTGGATCGTGCGCCGCAATGATACGGAACTGCTGTCGCAGGTGTCCAGTGAATATGGCAGAGCCAGACTGGCAGACAGGTCGCTCGACAAGCTCCGCTTCGAACATATACAACTGCCACGGAGAGCCAAGGCGGGACATGCCATCACACAGATGGCTTACGCCAAGGCGGGTATCATTACACCCGAGATGGAATATGTGGCCATCCGTGAGAATATGAACTGTGAGCAACTTGGCATTCATAGCCACATCACGCCTGAATATGTTCGTCAGGAAATAGCGCGTGGTAGAGCTGTATTGCCAGCCAACATCAACCATCCCGAATCGGAACCCATGATCATAGGACGCAATTTCCTCGTGAAAATCAACACGAACATCGGCAACAGTGCCACCACGTCCTCTATTGAGGAGGAGGTGGACAAAGCTGTATGGTCGTGCCGTTGGGGAGGTGATACGCTGATGGATCTTTCCACTGGCGAGAACATACACGAGACACGTGAATGGATCATACGCAACTGCCCTGTTCCCGTGGGTACGGTACCCATCTACCAGGCACTGGAGAAGGTGGCTGGACGGGTAGAGGACTTGACGTGGGAAATATACCGCGACACACTCATCGAACAGTGCGAACAGGGTGTGGACTACTTCACCATCCATGCCGGCATACGCCGACACAACGTGCATTTAGCAGACAAGCGTCTGTGCGGAATCGTCAGCCGTGGCGGCAGTATCATGAGCAAGTGGTGTCTGATACACGACAAGGAGTCGTTCCTTTACGAGCACTTTGATGACATCTGCGACATTGTGGCACAGTACGACGTGGCCCTGTCGCTCGGAGACGGACTGCGTCCAGGGTGCATAGCCGATGCCAATGATGCCGCACAATTTGCCGAACTCGACACGATGGGCGAACTCGTCACACGGGCATGGGACAAAAACGTACAGGCCTTCATCGAGGGACCGGGACATGTTCCCATGCAGAAGATACGTGAAAACATGGAGCGCCAACTGGAACACTGCCACGAAGCCCCATTCTACACACTGGGCCCCTTAGTGACGGACATCGCACCCGGATATGACCACATCACCTCGGCCATAGGCGGTGCACAGATTGCCTGGTTAGGTACGGCCATGTTGTGCTACGTCACTCCCAAGGAACACCTCGCCCTACCTAACAAGGAGGACGTAAGGGTTGGCGTAGTGACCTACAAGATAGCGGCCCACGCTGCGGACTTGGCAAAGGGACATCCCGGTGCAACCATCCGAGACAATGCCCTGTCCAAGGCAAGATTCGAATTCAGATGGCGCGACCAGTTCCATCTCTCCCTTGATCCCGACCGTGCCCTGCAATACTTTGAGGAGGCAGGACATACGGAGGGCGAATACTGTACGATGTGCGGACCTAACTTTTGTGCTGCCAAACTGACCCATGAGCTCCGGAAACTATAACCGCTATTCCAGGCACCTATTGCTGGAGGGATTCGGCAAGGAGGGACAAGAGAGACTGACAAAGGGTAAAGTGCTCATTGTGGGAGCCGGAGGACTCGGCTCCCCTTGCGCACTCTACCTGGCGGCAGCAGGTGTGGGTTGCATCGCACTGGCAGACGGCGACATCGTCTCGCTGTCCAACCTACAGAGACAGGTGATACACTACACCTCCGATGTGGGCAGGGAAAAGGTGGATTCCGCTTCCGATAAGCTGAAGAGCCTGAATCCGGACATCGAGATCCGGACATACGACACCTTCCTCACCCAGAAAAATGCGCTGAGCCTGGTGAAAGAGTATGACTTCATTGTGGACTGTACAGATTCGTACGCATCGAAATACCTGGTGAACGATGCCTGCATACTGGCTGGCAAGCCCTTCTGCTGCGGAGGTGTGCTACGATACGGAGGACAGGTGATGACACACATACCGGGCTCTGCATGCTACAGATGCCTCTTTCCCGAACCACCTGCCGAGGATGACGTGGAGACATGCTCCACAGTGGGTGTGCTGGGAGCTGCCGTAGGCATTATGGGGTGCATACAGGCTGCCGAAGTCATCAAGTACCTGACGCACACGGGAACACTGCTCACCGACTGCCTGTTGACATTCGACTCTTTGGGCATGGATTTCCAGCGCATAGCCTTACAGCACAACCGGGCATGCCCCATCTGTGGCGACTCACCCTCGATACACACCCTGAAGGAGTATTCCTTCATGCCTTGTACAGAGAAGGGTTGAGACCCAAGATACGATACATGATACATTATATAAATATAAAACAACAAGTAAGATGTTCAGCGAAGAATTACAACATATAAGCTGGGAAGAGACGACCGAGCGCATATCCTCGAAGACCGATGCGGATGTACGCAGAGCACTCGGCAAACAGCACTGCGATGTAGAGGATTTCATGGCACTGCTCTCCCCGGCAGCCGAGCCGTACTTAGAGACCATGGCACGACTCTCACGGAAATATACAGAGGAACGCTTTGGCAGAACCATGTCAATGTTCATTCCGCTATACATCACCAACTCCTGTGCCAACAGCTGCGTGTACTGCGGCTTCCACAGGCAGAATCCTATGGCACGCACCATACTCACACAAAGTCAGATAGAAGACGAATACAAGGCCATCAAACGCCTTGCCCCCTTCGAGAACATACTGCTCGTCACAGGTGAGAATCCGGCCAAGGCAGGTGTACCCTATTTGGCAAGTGCAATCGATACGGCTAAACGCTATTTCAGCAATATCAAGATTGAGGTAATGCCCCTCGACACCGAGGAGTATCGCACACTTGCCCAGCACGGAATGAACGGTGTCATCTGCTTCCAGGAGACATACCACCGTGCGAATTACAAACTGTACCACCCGGCAGGCAGGAAATCGGACTTCCAGTGGAGATGCGACGGATTCGACCGTATGGGAATGGCCGGAGTCCACAGCATAGGAATGGGCGTGCTGATAGGACTTGAGAAGGAGTGGCGAACAGACATTACCATGATGGCCTACCACCTGAGGTACCTGCAAAAGCATTACTGGAGAACGAAGTACAGTGTCAATTTTCCACGTATGCGTCCGGCACAGAACGAAGGATTCCAGCCATCGTGCTACATGACTGACCGTCAACTGGCACAGACTACCTTTGCCATGAGAATCTTCGACCATGATGTGGACATCAGTTACTCGACACGTGAACCTGCCTACATACGTGATAATATGTGTACACTGGGTGTTACGACCATGTCCGCCGAAAGCAAGGTTAATCCAGGAGGTTACTATACCTATCCGCAGGCTTTGGAGCAGTTCACCGTGAATGATGAACGCACTGCGGCTGAGATCGGAAAAAGACTGAGAGAACTGGGACGCGAACCCGTCTGGAAGGACTGGGATGCAAGTTTCGATCTGAAACCCAATAATATATAAAACGTATACGTAACGTGAGTTCGTCGAACTCACGTTACGTACAGTTGCCAAAAAACTCGGACATAAGTAATGACCAAGCTCAGCCTTAAATAATGATTAAAGGACCTTCTTATAAAGAGCTACGATATCATCACGAGTCACCTTGCGAGGATTACCTGGGGTACAGACATCGGCAATGGCCTGATCTGCCAACGCATCGATATCTTTCTCATAGATGCCAATCTCGGAGAGATGCTGTGGGATACCCACCTCAACGGCAAGAGCACGAACAGCATCACAAGCAGCCTGAGCAGCCTCTATCTGGGTCATTCCCTCCTTATAAGCACCCATGGCCTTGGCAATCTCCACATACTTCTCACGGCAGACTGGAGCGTTGAACTCCATGATCGTTGGGAGAAGGAGTGCATTGGCAACACCATGAGGAATGTTGTGCAATGATCCCATTGGATGAGCCATGCCGTGAACCACTCCGAGACCTACATTTGAGAAGGCCATACCAGCTACATACTGAGCTAATGCCATACCTTCACGTCCCTTAGGATTCTGTGGGTCAAATACTGCCAGACGCAGATACTTATTGATCAGGCGGATTGCTTCAATCTCGAACATATCAGAAAGTTCCCAGGCTGCCTTGGTGATATAGCCCTCAATAGCATGGGTAAGTGCGTCAAGGCCAGTAGCGGCAGTCGTACCTTTTGGCAATGAGTACATCAGTTCTGCATCAATGATTGAGCAACATGGAATATCGTTAGGATCTACACATACCATCTTCTTGTGTTTCTCCTCATCGATGATTACATAGTTGATGGTTGTCTCAGCAGCTGTACCTGCTGTAGTTGGGAAGGCAATGATTGGTACGCTCTTCTTCTTGGTAGGGGCCACACCTTCGAGGCTGACGACATCGCTGAACTCAGGATTGTTGGTCACAATGCCGATGCCTTTAGCAGTATCCATGCTCGAACCACCGCCGATGGCTACCAGGAAGTCCGCCTTTGCCTCAGCGAAAGCCTTGACACCATTCTTTACATTGGTGACGGTTGGGTTAGGTACTACTTCATCATAAATATCGTAAGCAATGCCTGCAGCATCCATGACATCAGTCACCATCTTGCAGACACCGAACTGCACAAGGCCCTTATCGGTTACGACCAATGCCTTCTTGAAGCCAAGACGCTCTACTACGGCAGGAAGTTCTTTGCGCGAACCAGCACCGAAATAACTCAATTCGTTAAGTATGAAACGATTCACCATTTTAGTAATATATTTTTTAGATATTAGATTAATCCTTATTTTTCACTTATATTAGTATTGCAATACAAAACAAGCATAAATCGAACTGGACTGGGTAAAGTTACAAATAAAATCTGAAAAACTCACACCTTTTATTGGTAAAGTTGATTTCATACGAACGCTGGCTAATGATAGCTTTGCTCTCAATGCCCATGAGCGACCACTATAGAAGTACGGTTACATGCTCCTTGAACATAGGTTGGGATCTCGTTTGATAGGATATTCATAGGTATGTTGCATGCCGTCAAACGATTGTTTGACGGCTGTCAGGCGACTGTCTGATGTCCGTCAGGCGATCGTTTGACGACGTCCGGACACCCTTTGATTATCTATTCAAGAGTGATAGCAATAGGCTGCCTTATGAGAGGTGTTTGGTATCACACTTGAAAAGGGCTTTACTCTCTTTGTATCATGCAAAGATAATCAAGTCTATGCCCATTTCTTTCAATTCAGACAATAATTTGCGATAGCTTCCAGCCCTCATCAACAATCGGGGCAGGGATAAGGATGGCTGCCCCATACAGAGCATGGTGGCATGCTGATTGCGGCAAAAGTCAGCGATGGTGTGCGGCACATTATCAGATACGACTTGGTGTACCTGCCCACCCAATTCGACCACCAGTTGTAAGTGACTCATCAGATGACGCTGTGCATCAAGCGGAATACGGTCGGTATGCTCTCCTGAGGTTTGCACATAGAGCGCGACCAGTTTTGCATCGTGAATATCGGCCAGTCGTGCAGCCTTACGTATGATATACTGTTGGGTCTCACTGTTGCTACTAACGCATACGACCAACTTGGCCATACCCTTGGCATGTCGTTCATTTGACCGAACCTCATCTTCCACCTTTTTCCCTACGCGTAATGCCACCTCTTTCAGTGCCAGTTCCCGCAGTTGCAGGATATTTTCCGTCCTGAAGAAATGATCAAGGGCAGTTTGTATCTTGTCCTTGGCATAAATCTTTCCGGCTTTCAATCGATCCACAAGTTCTTCTGCCGCAAGGTCTATGTTCACCACCTCGTCGGCCTCGCGGAGCACACTGTCTGGAATACGTTCCTTTACGTTGATGCCTACCATGGTCTGTACCTCGTCGTTGAGGCTCTCTATGTGCTGGATGTTGACAGCAGACAATACATTGATGCCAGCATCCAGCAGTTCCATCACGTCTTGCCATCGTTTGGCATGGCGGCAGCCTTCAACATTAGAGTGAGCCAGTTCATCTACAATCACAATGTCGGGATGTACTTGAAGAATGGTGTCCAGGTCCATTTCTTCGATCTCCTTGCCTTTGTAGAACACCTTTTTGCGAGGTATGACGGGCAATCCTTTCAGGGCTTTCTCCGTGTCGGGACGTCCATGGGTCTCCACATAGCCTATCCGAACGTCCGTTCCCTGGCGTATCATCTCTTTGGCATCCTGCAGCATACGGTAGGTCTTCCCTACCCCGGCAATCATGCCGATATATATCTTAAACTTTCCGCGTTGCGACCTTCGTATCAGATCAAGAAAATGTTGCGTGTTGTCTTCCATTTATTCAAAATGACTTAGCGTTCACTTCATT
>SFEK01000085.1 GCA_004557285.1 Bacteroidales bacterium
TATTCATCATTTTGGCAGCCTTACTGCCATTAGGAGCAGCTGCACAGTCGTCCATGACGGATGAACAGATTGTAAAATTTGTCATGCAGGAAAATGCAGCAGGTACATCGCAAGCACAAATTGTAACCAAACTGATGCAAAAAGGTGTTGACATCGACCAGATACGCCGAGTGAAGAAAAAATATGAGCGTATGGCCAAAAATCAAGGACTGGGCATGGCAGCAGACGCTGAAGAAGAGACATCCAACAACCGCCTGCGAGGCAACACGACCAAAGACAAGGCTACAACCGACAAGGTGACACCACAATACAGGGTGAAAGACGGACGCATCACCACCAACAACAAGAACAGATATGTGTATGATGAAACCAATGAGGATTGGCTGATGATGCAGGATGAGCTGAACGAATTCATGCCCGACACCACCACCATGTTTGAACGACTGATGGCCGAGAAGATGCAGAAAAAGGTGTTCGGACGTGATATCTTCAACAACAAGGAACTGACTTTTGAACCCAACATGAACATCGCCACACCACAGAACTACCGATTGGGTCCCGGCGATGCCGTGTTCATCGATGTGTATGGAGCCTCACAGAAAACCATCGAAGATACAGTGTCGCCCGATGGCACAGTAACCATCGAAGGCTTTGGTCCTGTGTATATCAGCGGAATGACTGTTGAACAGGCCAACTCAAAGTTGCGCTCCACTCTTGGTGCACGCTATAGCAGTTCGAAAATCAAACTCACAGTGGGACAGACACGCAGCATCATGGTCAACGTGATGGGCGAGGTGGAAAACCCCGGCACCTATACCCTGCCCGCCTTTGCCACCGTGTTTCATGCTCTGTATATGGCCGGCGGCACCAACGACATCGGTACCATGCGTAACATCAAGATATACAGAAACAACAGGCTGGTGTCAACCGTCGACATCTACGACTATATCCTCAACGGCAAACTGACAGGCAATGTGCGTCTGGCCGACAACGACGTGATTTCGGTGGGCACATACGACTGTCTGGTAAATGTCACGGGAAAGGTGAAACGACCCATGTACTACGAAATGAAGAAGAACGAGAGCGTGGGCACCTTGCTGAAATATGCCGGAGGCTTTACAGGCGATGCCTACAAGAAATCGGTGAGAGTGGTGCGCAAGACAGGCAAGGAATACTCTGTATATAATGTGGACGAATTTGACATGAGTTCGTTCCAGATTGCCGACGAAGACTCGGTAAGCGTTGACTCTATCCTGCCACGATTCTCCAACATGGTAGAAATCAAGGGTGCCGTGTTCCGCCCGGGAATGTATCAAGTGGGCGGAAACATCAACAGCATACGCACATTGATAGAATGTGCCGACGGACTGCTTGAAGAGGCTTTTACCGCCCGTGCCGTGATGCACCGCATGAAGAGCGACCGCACGCTCGAAGTGATACCCGTTGATGTGGAAGGCATACTGAGCGGCAAAGTGGCAGACATGCCTATACAGAACAACGATGTGTTGTTTATCCCCACCAAGCAGGAAATGATGGAGCAACAGACCATCACCATTCACGGTGAGGTGAATTACCCTGGAACATACAAATATGCCGAGAATGAGACGCTTGAAGACTTTGTACTGCAAGCCGGAGGCTTGAAGCAGACGGCCTCGACGGTGAAGGTTGACGTGGCACGCCGCGTAAGCAATCCCAAGGCATGGACCACCGACTCGCTGACGGCAAGAACATTCAGTTTTGCATTGAAAGATGGTTTTGTAATCGACGGAGAACCGGGATTCAAGCTCATGCCCTACGATGAAGTGTATGTGCGCAAGAGCCCAGGCTACTACAAGCAGCAGAACGTGAAAGTCGAGGGCGAAGTGATGTTCAGCGGCACATACACCCTTTCGAAGAAGAACCAGCGCCTGAGCGACATCATCAAGGAGGCAGGCGGTGTGAACGACCGAGCCTTCATTGAAGGAGCCCGACTTGAACGCAAGACCAACGAAGACGAGCGCAAGCGCATGGAAGCAGCATTGAAGACAGCCAAGGAACAGTTGGAAGCCCTGGAACTTGATGCCGCCACCGTGAACAAGAAGATTGATCTGAAGAACAGTGAAAAAATCAAGAAGTTTGAAGTGCCTGAAACCTACACTGTAGGTATCGAACTGGACAAGGCACTGGCCAATCCCGGTGGTGATGCCGACATCGTGCTGAGAGAAGGCGACCGCATCGTGGTGCCGCAATACAACGGTACGGTAAAGATCAACGGTGCGGTGATGTACCCCAACACCGTGGGTTACCAAAAAGGCAAGAAAGCCAAATACTACATCAACCAAGCCGGTGGCTACAGCAACAAGGCCAAGAAGAGCCAGGCCTACATCATCTACATGAACGGAACCATCGCCAAGGTAAACGACGGTGCACGCCCCAAGCCCGGCTGCGAGATTGTGGTGCCCGAAAAGGAAATCAACAAGATGACCATCGCCGAAAAGATGACCATCGGCACATCGGTAGCCTCTATTGCCACCATGATTGCCACCCTGGCCAACATCCTGAAATAACACATTCAACATCTGAACAACAATAATAACCATCAAATAAAATGGAAGAGAATAAAGCAGCTGAAGTCATCGACTTGCGGGTGATTATCAAGAAAATATATGCAAGGCGCACCTTGTTCCTCAAGGTGTGGCCCATCGCATTTGCAGTGGCGTGCATCTACATATTCAGTCTCCCGAGATATTACCGTTCGAGCCTTAGTCTTGCACCCGAGATAGGAGGAAACTCCATGCAGGGGACATTGGGTTCGCTGGCCTCATCATTTGGCCTTGACCTTGGTGCCATGGAGACTTCAGACGCCATCAACCCCATGCTCTACCCCGACCTGATGGACGACAACGGATTTGTTGTCTCGCTGTTTTCCATCAAGGTGAAGAGTTCGGATGGTGAGATAGACGCCAATTATTACGACTATCTCACCAAATACAACAAGCGAGCATGGTGGTCGGCACCTATCGGATGGGTAAAGAAACTATTTGCCGAAAAACCCAAAAAGGTGGTAGGCAAGCAGGAAAACGACCCATACATCCTGTCGAAGAGACAAGACGACATTGCCAATGTCATCAGAGAAAATATCTCCATCAATGTTGACAAGAAGACAGCCGTCATCACCATATCCACAAAGGCACAAGACGCACTTGTAGCCAAGACACTGGCCGACTCGGTGAAGTCGCGCCTGCAACGCTTCATCACCAACTACCGCACCAACAAGTCGCGCATTGACGAGCAATATTACAAGCAACTGGTGACTGAGGCCAAACAGGAGTATGTGCGTGCCCGTCAGTTGTATGGCAACTATGCCGATGCCAACATGGACGTTACACTGGAGAGCTTCCGCGCCAAACAAGAGGACCTGGAAAACGAGATGCAACTGAAATACAACACCTACACCACGCTCATGGCACAATACCAGGCAGCCAGAGCCAAGGTGCAGGAACGCACCCCTGCCTTTACGCTGGTGAAGGGTGCCGCAGTGCCCATCAAACCGGCCGGGCCGAAACGGATGTTGTTTGTATTGGGTATGCTGTTCCTGGCTACGTTTGCCACCATATTCTATATTCTGAAAGACGACCTCAAGCGGATGATTATGTCTCCCAAACAATAAGATGGATTCAAACAAACGAATTGTATATAACACCCTAGCACAACACCTCAGAGCTGTCTTAAGCATCGGCATGTCTCTTTTCTCGACAAGATACATCCTCATGGCTTTGGGCAACTCTGATTTTGGCATTTTCTCGCTCATCGGCAGCACGGTGGCCATGCTGGGATTCATCACCAACGCATTGGTGGTAACCACCCAGCGGCACCTGTCGTTCAGCCATGGCGCAGGACAAGAGTCTGAAACCAAAGCCATATTCTCCAACAGCATGTTTGTACATCTGATGATGGGAATTGTATTGGTTATTGCACTCATGGCCCTGGAGCCAATCCTGTTCAACGGCATACTGGAGATAGAGGCCAACCGCATGGCCTCAGCACAGCATGTGTATTTCGTTGTCATTCTCATGCTTTTCCTCTCTCTGATAACAGCCCCCTTCAGGGCACTTTTCATAGCGAGGGAAAACATTATATACATTTCCATCATCGATACCCTTGACGGCGTATTACGACTTACATTGGCCATTCTGCTGTTATATGTCAATACCGACAAACTCATCACCTACACATGGATGATGCTGTCTATCTCGGTGTTCAACCTGCTGGCTTTCTCGCTCTATGCCAAAAGACATTTTCCCGAAACATGCCTGCTGCCCCAACGCAAGGACATCAGCAAGCAAACCATCATGAAGATCCTCGACTTTGCCGGATGGACATGCTACAGCACAGGTTGCATCATCGGGCGCACACAGGGCATGGCCATTGTGCTGAACAGCTTTTTCGGCACCATCATCAATGCGGCATACGGCATTGCCTCGCAAGTGCTCAACTCCATCCAGTTTGTTTCACAGGCCATTCTCAATGCCATGAGTCCGCAAATCATCAAGGCCGAAGGCAAGAACGAGCACAGCCACATGCTGTCACTTGCCCAACAGTCATGCAAATACTCGTTTCTGCTGCTGGCACTCATCGTCATCCCGGTATCCTTCGAAATCTCGTCTATCCTGACCTTGTGGCTTGGCAAAACTCCATCGACAACAGCAGAAATATGCCGTTTCGTGCTCATCACATCACTCATTGACCAAACCACCATCGGACTGGGCATCGCCAACCAGGCCACGGGCAACATACGCAATTACTCGCTGACCATCAACACCATCAAGGTGATGACATTGCCCATTGCCTATCTGGCCTTGTATGAGGGATATGGACTGTCGGCCGCCATGTGGTGCTATGTTATCGTTGAGGGCGTGTGTGCCCTCACCCGCCTACCCTTCCTGAAATATTCAGCAGGATTATCCATCAGGAAATTTGCCCGACAAGTGTTTGCCAAACTCATTCCCTCCACCTTGTGCATTTTGGCCACCAGCTATCTATGCACGCATTTCATCCATTCCTTGTCGGGGTTCAGGTTCTTGCTCACCGTTATGCTGTCGGCACTGGCAGGCCTCGTGTGTATATGGGCCACAGCAATGGACAAACAGGAAAGAGAAACCGCCCTTAGAATCATCAAGAACAAAAGTTGAAAGAAATGAACAGTACGATCAAAAACATATTAGGAAACGCTTATCCCGTCATACAGAACAATATCTTCAGGATGATTGGGACCATTTCGCCGAAGACCCTTGCTTCTATCCAATACCAAAGAGGATTTGGTAGGAAAATTGACTGGAATGACCCCAAAGACATCAACGAAAAAATCAACTGGCTCAAATTCAACACCGACACCACGGCATGGACCACCTTGGCCGACAAATTCCGTGTCAGAGAGCATGTGGAACGCATGGGGCTGGGCAACATGCTGGTCCAACTGTATGGGCATTGGGATGATGCCGAAGACATCAATTGGGATGCCCTTCCCCGGCAGTTTATCATGAAGACCAACAATGGCAGTGGCGAAGTGTTCATCTGCAAGGACAAAGCCAAAATCGACACCGCTGCATGGACAGCAGCCTTCAAGACACAGCTTGCAATGAAGTTTGGCCGCAGCATGGGTGAACCGCATTACAACCGCATCAAGCCATGCATCATCGCCGAAGAACTGCTCGACTGCCGAAAACAACCCATCCCATCATCGTCACTCATCGACTATAAGATATGGTCTTTCGACGGCAAGCCAGCCTACATCTGGGCATGCTACAACAGGACACATGCTTCGGTGCAGGTGGCCCTGTATGATCTCGATTGGAATTTCCATCCTGAATACAGCATATCCACCCCACACTACATATTGGCCGACAAACCCATGCCAAAGCCAAAATCATTGGACCAGATGCTACATGCCGCAGCTGTACTGTCGAAAGGATTTCCCGAACTGCGGGTGGATTTATACGAGGTGGATGACAAACCCTACTTCGGCGAACTCACCTTCTCCTCGGCAGCAGGATTCAACGATTTCTACACCCCAGAATTTCTAAGGATTCTTGGCGACTTGACCATACTCAACAAGTAAGGAGGCAACTTAGCATGATAGAGAAGTTAAAGAAACTGCCACTCTTGCAAATGGGTATGCTGACATTCTTGGTACTGAATGTCAGTATAAGCTTCACTACATTCCATTTTCTGCAACTGCTTTCCTATCTTGTGCTCGGTGTATGTATGCTGAGTTTTGCCATACTCTCCGTCATGTCGCTCAGAAAGCCCGTCATCAATTATCTTGACGCCTGCACCATCATCTATCTGATACTGCTCATCGGGTTCACCGTGATGAACGGCACAGACATCAAACTGGCCATCTACCGTTCCATAGAAGTGGGATTGCTCATCATGATACTCAACTATTGGGAAAAGCCAGAGGTGATGGTCAAGACCTTTGCCTTTGTGCTTTCCTGTTGCGTGTATGCCAACCTGCTGATCATGATTATCTTTCCCGACTGGATGTTTGCAGCCAAAGACACCTTTGACAGTTATCTGCTTGGCGGCAACTACAACCAGATAGGCGGCCGACTGATCTTTGCCCTTGTGCTGTCGCTGCTGTGCACGAAATTCCACAAACTATGGATGGTCAACTTCGTCATCATGGCCATCGTGTCAGTGGTCACACTGGCCATGGTAGGCTCAATGACCTCGTTGTCGTGCATCCTCCTGTTTCTCGTGTTCTGCATGATTCCATCAGAAAAGCTGCAAAAGGCATGCTGCATAGGTTTCTTCCTCTTCTACCTGATGTTCCAGACGGTGGTGGTGTTCAGCGGAGAAGGATTGCACAACAACGAAATGGCCGTATATATCATTGAGGATGTGCTGGGTAAAGACGTGACATTCACCCACCGCACCCAACTGTGGGATGCCGCAGGGCGCAAGTTTGCCGAATCGCCATTCTTCGGCTACGGCTTTGTGGATAGCGAATGGTTCTTGTCTGAAATGGACTCGTTTGCCATCGGCCCGCACAACTTTATCTACAATGTGCTGCTCAATGGCGGCCTGACACTGATCAGTCTTTACCTGCTGATGCTGGTCATCATCATCAGGAGAATACGTCTGCGATACGACAAGATGGGCAATATGCTGTTGTTGGGGCTGTGCACCATGTTCTTCATGATGACCATGGAGGTGTTCCCCTTCTTCTTCGTCTTCTGCCTGTTCTATGTCATCTATTATTATCCAACTTTGAAATTCAATACACCATGTGTAAAACAGCCATGAATGAAACCAAGAAAAGCACACTGCCCAAAGTGTCGCTGATCATGCCGTTCTTCAACAACAAGGAACTGGTGGGCAAGATGATTGACAGCATACTGGCCAACACCTTTGAAGACTGGGAATTGCTGGCCATCGACGACGGATCGTCTGTAGAGACATTGGCATATCTGTCGCATTACACGGCAGACAGCCGGGTGAAAATCATCAAGAGAGAAACCACACCCAAGGGGGCACAGACTTGCCGCAATCTCGGCATGGACCACGCCCAAGGACAGTATTGGATGTTTGTGGATTCTGACGACTATCTCACACCGGCATGTATCGGCACCCGGGTGGAGTGGATAGAAAAGCGGCAAGACCTCGATTTCATGGTATTCCCTTCGGCCGTATATATCAACGACGTGTTTGAACCACATGCCCCCGAAAACATCTATGGATATGATGTGCATCAAGACGACCTGAGAGGATTTGCACGACGCGAACTGCCTTTCATCGTATGGTCGAACATCTATAGGGCCGACGCCATCAGAAAAGCCCGACTCACATGGGACAACCGGTTGCTGTCGCTGCAAGATGCCGACTTCAACGTGCAGGCTATCATGGCTGGATTGCGCTACGACTATGCCCATGTGGCTCCCGACTATGGTTATCGAATTTTCCACAACACAGGAAGCATATCCAACAAGATATCCAATCCCGAACACTTCAGGAGCAACCTCTACGCATCGGCCAAATTCTTCACAACCTACCAAGAGCATTTCGGCCATCGCTACGACAAATACATCTTCGAGGGTGTTCTGCGACTTTACAACAAAGTGTTCACCAATGGCATCAACAGGCAACAGGCCAAAGACATGATAGACATGGTGAAACAACACAGCCGGTATTACGGCACCATACTGGCCTGGCAGGTAAAAGCCACCATGCTTTTAGAGCATATGCTCCCTAAGAAGGTGGCACGACAGCTACCCATGGTGCCCTACCTGCTCTCACTAGAGAAAAGGAAAAAGACCATCAGCAAAAAAATCAAGCCTACAGCATAGACACCAGACATGAAACGACTTTCCATCATCATCGTCACCTACAACTCGGAGAAAGACATCTACGACTGCATCAACAGCATCAGGCAGTGGACAGACATCCCCACGGAAGCGCTGGAACTGATTGTCGTGGATAACAACAGCCGAGACACCGATGCCATGTTTGCACAACTACGTGAGTTGTATGGCAACGACGTCGTGCTCATCAAGAACACCCGCAATGGAGGCTATGGGCAGGGCAACAACATGGGCATACGCCAGGCCACGGCACCTGTCATTCTCATCATGAATCCTGATGTGCGCCTGATGGAACCCGTGTTCCAAACCGCCCTGAATGCCTTCGACCAGTGGAAAGACCTCAGCATATATGGCATGAAACAGAGAATAATACATACAAAATAACATTATCAATGGAAAACATGTATGGTGAAGAAGAAGACATCCACTACCGAATGAGAAAGAAGGGCTTTGCACACATGGTATATAATCCCCGGTTGCACTATATCCACCTCACAAAAGAGCGTGAGCCTAATCTTGCCTACGAAATCAAACTGCTGGACGTGGCCATCGCACAAAGCAGGAAGAAAGGATGCACGGAAAGAAGAATCATCAAGAACAGGCTGGAAAACAACACCATACTGCTGCTGCGCGAAAAACTGCTTGTATGGAAAGGGAAAAAAGACAAGAGGCAACTGCACCTGCTCCAAGAGTTCAGAAAAGAAATCAAACAACGCCTCAAACGCTACAACAAGCCCTGATGAATATTTCATCCTATTGAAAAAAGACAGAACATATATAAAATCCACACCCATGATCAGCGTCATCATCCCAACCTATAAACCTGGAGCCTATCTCTGGAAATGCTTGGACAGCTTAGAGTCGCAAACGATGGACAAGCAGCAATACGAGGTCATCATCATCCTGAATGGATGCCGTGACCCTTATTATGAGCACATCATCCATCACATCGGCAAGTACTCGATGAACATTCATGTGGCACAGACGGATGTTGCGGGAGTATCGAATGCGAGGAATATCGGGTTGGATATTTCCAAAGGAGAACAGGTGTGTTTTGTCGACGACGACGACTGGGTATCTGAAGAATACCTGCAACAGCTCTTTTCAGCCGTCAAGAAAACGGGATTCATCACGGTTTCCAATGTAGAAGCCATTGATGAAACAAGCGGCAAGACACGTGCCGACTATCTCTCCAGCGTTTATCAATCGTTGTGTAGCCAAAAGACGGTGGGACTGCTGAAAGCCCGAAGACTGTTGTCGTCGTCGTGCTGCAAGATGATACCGAAAGAGGTCATCGGGAAAGACAGGTTTAACACACGCCTTTCCAGAGGAGAGGATGCGCTGTTTATGGCACAAATCAGCAGCAAAGTGAAGGGAGTGGCACTTGCTGATGCCAAAGCGGTGTATTTCCGCCTGCTGCGCACAGGCTCCGCATCACGCTCAGACAAGAGTCTGAAACGTGCCTGCGGTGATTTCCTGCTTCAAGAGTACAGTTTCCTCAAGGTCTATCTGTCTGACATCCGCCACTACAACCATTTATTCTTTCTGGGAAGGTTCTTGGCGGTTTTCAAAGGAACCATCATCAAGTATTTCAGCGATTAACGCTTCTTCTGATACACCCTTATCCAGTCAAACTCGGTGACGTAAGTGGATTTCGTGTTGGGAACACCGGCAATCGACCCGTTGCACACACTTTGGTTCAGTCGCAAGAACATGGGCTGGTCAAAGGTCCATTGGCCATTAGCCAGCAGTTGGGCATCCAACGATTTGCTATATCTTCCCACCACCTTGCCATCGACAGTCCACACCACCTCTCTTGGTGTCCATGCCATGCCATAGACATGCCATTTGGTCACATCAACCTGGTGCCTGAACATATTCTTCTCCTTGTGTTTGGGAGTATTCACCGTATATTGTGAATGAATGGTGTGCACCGTTTCTTTCTTTTTTCCGAAAGCCTCAACAATGTCAATTTCCGAATACAGTTTGTGCCGGCTCGGGTCGTTTCTGATCCACACTGCCGGCGAATTGCCGCTTTTGACATTGGTTCGCATCCGCACTTCCACCTTGCCGTATTTCATCTCATACATCCCCATGGTCTCAATGGCACCGGTCAGCATGGCTGCAGTGTCGGTTTTCAAGTCTTTGTTGGGAATGGCCCTACACACCAGTTTCCCGTTCTTGATAAACACCACCTTTTTGCTGTCGGATATCCATCTTGCCCATCGGCTTGGATTGCGCAAGCACCTCTTCCACTTCTTGCTGTCAGGCTGCGAGCCGTTGGGCTGATTGAACTCATCGGCAAACACCAGTTGATAACCCTCATTGCTCAACACATTGTCATCAGCTGTTGCCGAAGTGAACGACATTGCCCCGCTGGGCGACAAATGGGCAGCCTTTGGCTGGAACGTAATTGATGTGAAGGACGGCAACGATCTGGAGCAGGTTGAGAACGCCGTGGCACAGGCCAAGCTTAACCGCGGCAGCGGCAAGCCCACCATGATCATTCTGAACACCCAGAAGGGCTGCGGCGTCCAGTGGATCGTAGATCTGGGCACCGGCAACCACAACTGCCCGGTCAGCGAAGAGCAGGCCGAAGCTGCCATCCGCGAAATCAGAGGGGAGGACTAATCAATGGAAATGAGAGCTGTTTATGCCGCATGCCTTGCGGAACTGATGGAAAAGGACCGGCACGTCTGCGTCCTGGATGCGGACCTGGCCAAAGCCAGCGGCACCCTTGGCCTGTATGAGCGTTTCCCTGAGCAGATGTTTGACTGCGGCGTCGCCGAGCAGAACATGGCCTCCATCGCGGCTGGCCTCTCCAGCTACGGCTTCAAGCCCTGGATCGAGAGCTTTACTCCCTTTGCCACCCGCCGTATCTGCGACCAGGTCGCCATCTCCATCTCCTATGCCAAGCGCAACGTTAAGATCGTTGGCACTGACCCCGGCATCGCGGCCGAGCTCAACGGCGGTACCCACATGAGCATGGAGGATATCGGTGTTCTCCGTTCCATCCCCG